>DAOPXQ010000057.1:0-10689 GCA_035352395.1 Treponemataceae bacterium
GCTCGCGGAGAAAAGGCGTTCCAAACGGTCAAGCTCGCCAAGTCCGCGGACGAGCCTAACGAAGGTTTTAAGCGTAATGTTCTCGCCTGAGCGGAACTTGCCCATCGCGATTCCGTTCGCGCCGCCCCGCGATACGAGGTCCGCATCCTTGATTTCCTTTTTCTTCCGTATAGCGTCGAAACGCTCGGCGAGATTTTTCAGGATTTCTTCGTCGGTCATCAAGGTATAGGGCACTTGAAACCTCTTCTATAAAGATAACTATAGTTATATATAAGCATATAAAAAGCTTGTAATAATAACTATAGTTAGTATAAAACCGTTGTATTAGCCTGTCAATCCGCTACTGAGCGATCCGCTTGAGCGCCTCACGATCGATGACCTTGATAGTCCCGCGCCCAAGCGAGACGATTCCCTGCGTCTCGAAGGATTTGAGCATGCGCGACACGACCTCGCGCGCGCTGCCGACGAGTTTCGCGATCTCCTCGTGGGTTGCCTTGACCTCGGGAGCCTTGGACTTAATCGACTCATCCAAGAGAAAGATCGCGAGCCGTTTGTCGAATCGCATGAAGACGAGTTGTTCCACGGCCCACATGACGTCGGAGAATCGCTCGATCGCGGATTTGTAGGAGAAGTTTTCCACCCATACGTTTTGCCTCGCAAGCCGCTCGAACGCGCCAAGGTTTATGCGGTAGACCTCCGTGTCCTCGAGCGCGTCTATCAATATGTCGAAGGTAATGGCGTCGAGCGCGCAGGAGGCGGAAAGAACGCACACCTCGCCGGCCCCGAGCCGATATAGGGTAACCTCGCGTCCGTCGTCGCCCTGTATATAGGCGCGGAGCTCGCCCGAACGCACGAGGAGAACCCCAAGGCACTCGGCGTCCTTTCCCCGGAGGATAGCGCCTCGCGGAAAGCGCGCCTTCGCGATGGAGCCCTCGATCGTTCGCCGTTCTCCGTCATTCAGTCGTTCCCAAAACCCGAGGTGTTCCCGGATATACGCAAGATCGCTTTCGTCGAGCACGTTCCGCCTCCTATGCGTCTTATTTTAACCGGATTGCGCGGATTGTCCATCGGGAAGAATTTGACGATCGTCCCATGCGCATGTATCCTTGTTACTTGGAGGATTCATGCTAGACTCCCTGAAAACCCTTAACCCGGCGCTGCTCGCGCTCGTCGCGACCCTTTTTACCTGGGGCCTGACGGCGGTCGGCTCCGCGTTCGTGTTCTTTTTCAAGACGATTAACCAGAAGGTTTTGAACAGCATGCTCGGCTTCGCGTCCGGCATCATGATAGCGGCGAGTTTCTGGTCGCTCCTGAGCCCGGCGATCGAGATGGCGACGGCGATGGGAGTGCCTCCCGTGCTGCCCGCGGTCGTCGGTTTTCTGAGTGGAGGGCTTTTCCTCTTTACCGTGGACCGCCTGTTACCGCACCTTCACGCGGGGCTCGACACGAGCGAGGCTGAGGGAATAAAGACTTCGTGGCAGAGGAGCGTTCTGCTCGTTATGGCGATTACGCTGCATAACATTCCCGAAGGGCTCGCCGTTGGCGTCGCGTTCGGCACGCTTGGGCTCAGCGGAAGCCCCGCGACGCTCGGGGCCGCGATCGCGCTCGCGGTCGGTATCGGTATTCAGAATCTGCCCGAGGGCGCGGCGGTTTCGATCCCCCTGAGAAGGGAAGGAATGTCTCGCATCAAGAGTTTTATGTACGGGCAGGCGTCGGGCTTCGTCGAGCCGATCGCCGGCGTGCTCGGCGCGCTGCTCGTCATCGCGATCCAGCCGATCCTGCCGTACGCCCTGGCGTTCGCCGCCGGCGCGATGATCTACGTCGTCGTCGAGGAGCTTATCCCGGAGGCGCAGCAGCATGGCAGTTCGGATTACTCGACGATGGGAGCGATGGGCGGTTTTGCCGTCATGATGCTTCTGGACGTGGCATTCGGCTGAGGCGATCCGTTAGAACGAGAAGTAGCGGGCGTCCCGACGCTCAAGGAGCTCGTCGATGTCTCGCCGAGAGAGTGCGGCGATTTCCTTGAGCAGCGATTCCCTGATCCCGCGGATTAT
This sequence comes from Treponemataceae bacterium, assembly GCA_035352395.1. Lineage (GTDB taxonomy): Bacteria > Spirochaetota > Spirochaetia > Treponematales > Treponemataceae > Teretinema. Next base: position 2,055 of record DAOPXQ010000057.1, read on the forward strand.
TTCCTCGGTGGAGAGATCCTCCCCGTAAGAGCTTTCGGGAATGATACCGTCGCAGAAACCGCTTTTGACTAAGGCCTCGGGCATGACTTTCATCATGGCCGCGGCTTTTTTTTTCTTTGATGGGTCGCGCAGAACCAAGGAGGCGAAAGCCTCCGGCGTGATGACGGAAAAGTAGCTGTTCTCTAGCATGAGGAGGCGATCGCAGACGGAAAGCCCGAGCGCGCCGCCTGACCCGCCTTCGCCGAGCACCACGCACACGATCGGCGTGCGCAGGTGCGAAAACTCGCGAAGGTTCATCGCGATGGCTTGCCCGATTCCCCGTTCCTCGGGCCCCAGTCCCGGGAACGCGCCCTGCGTGTCGACGAGCGTGATGACGGGTCGCCCGAATTTCTCGGCCTGTTGCGCGAGTCGCAATGCCTTCCTGTATCCCTCGGGACTCGCCATGCCCCCGTTGCGCGAGACCGTGTCCCGAAGGTTCGATCCCTTCTGGCTCGCGATCACGGTGACCGGCTTTCCGCCGAGGAGTCCGACGCCCCCGATAATGGCGCCGTCGTCCGCGTAGGTTCGGTCGCCGTGCATCTCGATGAAATCCTCGAAGGCGTCGGCGATGACGGCCGATGCCCTTGGGCGTCCTGACGCGCGGGCTCGGCGGACAAGGCTCCATGCCTTCTCCTCGTCGATCGTCTCGCTGAATTTGCGGCGGAGCGCGGAGATCTCCGAAGATAGGTTTATACCGTCCGCGCCCGCGATATTCGAAAGCTCATTAAGGCATTCCTCGATCGTTCTGTCGGGCGTCATCGTTTTTCCCCCCGCCTTTTTTCCCGCGTCGGCCGGATTGACCGAACCGGATGCGTACGCATGAGTCGCGCTAAAAGTTCCCGGTGCTCGCCGCGAGGCGCGATGATGTCCACGAAGCCGCGGTCAAGCTGGCGCTCCGCGCGCTGTAATCCCTCGGGCATGCCGCGGTTGATGGTTTTTTCGATGACGCGCGGCCCCGCGAAGCCGACGAAAGCGCCGGGCTCGGCGATGATGACGTCCCCGAGCATCGCGAAGCTCGCGATGACCCCGCCCGACGACGGGTCGCAGAGCACGATGAAGAGGGGAATGCCCTCGCGGTCAAGCCGCCAGGCGGCGCTCGACGTTTTAACCATCTGCATCAGGGAGTGGATCCCTTCCTGCATGCGCACCCCGCCCGAGGCGGCGAACGCGATGACCGGGACCCGCCGCTCGACTCCCTCGAGCATCGCGCGGGTTATCTTCTGTCCCGCGACGGAGCCCATCGAGCCGCCAATGAAGCTGAAGGACATCGCGGCGACGATCGCGGGATTTCCCTCGATCGCGCAGCTTCCCGTTATTACCGCCTCGGGAAGGCCCGTCGACTTGACGGCCTCCGCGAGCCGCTCGCGGTAACCGACCATTCCGATCGGGTCCTTGAGCGGGGCGTCATGGTCGAATTCGACGAAGCTGCCCGGGTCCGCGACGGTCGCGATCCGCTCGTACGGCTCCATGCGGAAGTGGTGCCCGCAGTCGGGGCATACGAGCAGCGTCGACGCGAGTTCCGAGCGGGTGCGTTCCTTTTTACAGGTAGCGCAATAAAGCGTATCGTCGGGCATTCCCTGTCCCCGTTATCCAATCTTCCTGAAAATGAGGGAGGTGTTGATTCCGCCGAAGGCGAAGTTGTTGGACATGACGTATTCCGCGTCCAGGTTCCGTCCGGTGCCCTGTATGTAATCGAGGTCGCCGCAGGCGGGATCTATGTTGACGAGGTTCAGGTTCGGCGAGAACCATCCCGCGTTCATCATCTGTATGCTGAGCCAAGCCTCGATGGCGCCGCACGCCCCGAGGGTATGTCCCATATAGCTTTTAAGGCTGCTGATGGGAACCCTTCTCCCGAAAACGTCGCGCGTGGCGCCCGTTTCCGCTATGTCCCCGTGCTGGGTCGCCGTGCCGTGCCCGTTGACGTAGCCGATCGCGTCGGGCGACAATCCCGCGGAGTCGAGCGCGAGCCGCATCGCCGTCCCCATGGTATCGCGATTGGGCTGAGTGATGTGCGAACCGTCGGTGTTCGTCCCGAAGCCGACGAGCTCGGCGTAGATCTTCGCGCCGCGCGCCTTGGCGTGCTCGTATTCCTCGAGTATCAGGGCGCCCGCGCCCTCGCCGATGACGAGGCCGTCGCGGTCTTTATCGTAGGCGGCGGGCGTCAGCCAGGGCTGGTCGTTTTTCGTGCTGGTGGCGTACAGGGTGTCGAAGACGGCCGCTTCCGTGGGGTTGAGCTCCTCGGCGCCGCCCGCGACCATCATGTCCTGTAGTCCGTTTTTAATCGCTTCGTAGGCGTATCCGATGGAGATGCTTCCCGCGGTGCAGGCCGTGTTCGTCGTGATGAGCCTTCCGGTAAGGCCAAAGAACACGCCGATGTTAACGGCGCAGGTTTGCGGCATGGAACGGATATAGGTCGTCGCGGTGATTCCCTGGACCGAGTTAGTCGTCAGCATGGAGAAGAAGTCGAGCAGGGCGTCGACGCTTCCCGTGGAAGACCCGAACGCGACGCCGCAACGGCCCGCCTTGAGCTCGGGGTTGCCCGAAAGCCCCGCGGCGCCGAATGCCCTGTCCGCGACCGTGGTCGCCATGAGACCGACGCGTCCCATTCCGCGCGTTTGCTTGCGGGAGTATCCCGGGTCGTGAAAGTCGACCGGCGCGGCGAGTCGCGTGTTCATGTTTTCGTATTTATCCCAATCGGCCATACGGACGATCCCGTTCTTGAGGGAATGTAGCCTTGGTTCAATCTCGGACCATTCCGTGCCTATCGGCGTCACGCAGGATCCGCCGGTGATGACCACTCTTTTGCTCATGCAAGTCCCCCATTCACTGATATTACCTGTCTCGTTATGTAGCCGGCCGACTCGGAAAGCAGGAACACGACGAGGTCTGCGACCTCGTTCGCGTTGCCGACCCGTCCCATCGGTATCTGGGGTAGGATCATGTCGAGCGGCGCGTCCTTGATCATTTCCGTCTCGATGACGCCGGGCGCCACGCAGTTCACGGTTATCTGCCGCTTGCCGAGCTCGACGGCGAGGGCTTTCGTCGCCCCGATGATTCCGGCCTTCGACGCCGAATAATTCACCTGTCCACGGTTGCCGATGATGCCCGACACCGACGACATCGTGACGATCCTTCCGGGCTTTCGCGTTCTTACCATCGGCATTACGCACGGCTGAAGCACGTTATAGAATCCATCCAGGTTGGTGTGCACGACCGAGTCCCAATCGTCCCCGGTGAGCGCGGGAAACGCGTTGTCGCGGTTTATCCCGGCGTTGCACACGACCCCATAGTATACACCGTTTTTCTCGATGTCACCCGATATTTCGCGGGCGCAGGCCTCGCGGTCGAGTATGTCGAAGGAGAGAAGCGTCGCCGTTCCGCCGAGGGAGGCGATCTCCGCGGCGCATTCCGCCGCCGCCTTCGCGTTGCTGTTGTAGTGCAGCGCGACGTCGTAGCCCGCGCGAGCCGCCGCGATCGCGATGGCCCTGCCGATTCCACGGCTTGAGCCGGTAACCAATACCCGTTTCTTGTCACCCATTTATTACCTCGTTCAGCATTTCGGTAGAATCGATCTCGATGGCGTTGACCACGGCCGTCGTGACCACGGCACCGTCGATGGAGATTGAGCAATTGAACGAGACGACCGAACCGTCCCTGAATATCTGCGAAACCTTGGTGCGCAGCGTTTTCCCTGATGGGTATGACGGCATCGTCGTCTCGAAGGCGCGCACGCTCATGATGAAGCCTATTTTTGGGTCGATTCCCAAAACTCCCTTGGCGTGCACGCCCGAAAGCGCCGCGATGCTTTGGGCCATATACTCGAAGCCCGTCCAAGCTGGCACGCCCTGAAGACGGTTGTTATAGAAGAGGTCCGTTTCGCGTATGTCGACCTCCGATTCGAGCATGTTCTCCTCGATGCTCCAATCGACGAGCCTGTCGAGGATGAGCATGGAGTCCTTGTGGGGAAGGTAATTGGCTATTTCCGGCCGTTCGATGATCATTTGTCGTTTCCTGATATTGCGCCCGCTACGAGGCTAACGTTGCATCCGCCAAAGGCGAATGAATTGCTCAATGCCACGGAGAGCCGCTTGGCGACCCTGCCGGGCTCGACGATGTCGAGCGCCGGACAGTCGCCGTCGCGCGTGCCGTCCCAAATCTGCGGGGGGAGAGTCTTGCCCGGGTTGCGCGCGGAAAGCGCGAGCCAGCAGATGCCGAGCTCTATCGCGCCCGCGGCGCCGAGCGTGTGCCCGGTCATGGATTTGGTGGAGCTCGCGGGCACTCCGTCCGCGAAGAGCCTCGCGACGCCGCGGCTTTCCATCGCGTCGTTAAGCGCTGTCCCCGTGCCGTGAAGGTTAACGTAGTCGACGTCGCCCGGGGAGAGTCCCGCGTCGCCGAGCGCGCGCTCCATCGAGAGGTACGCGCCCTTGCCCTCCGGGTCCGGCGCCGTCATATGATGCGCGTCCGCGCTTTCGCCCGCGCCGAGCAGCGCGATCCCCGAGCCGGAGAGGTCGTCCCTCGAGACGACGAATAGTCCCGCGCCCTCGCCGAGGGTGATGCCCTTTCGGTTCGCGCTGAACGGCTGGCAGGGCTCGCCCGAGACAGCCTCGAGCGCCGAGAAGCCGAGCGCGACGGCGTCGGAGACGATGTCCACGCCGCCGACTATCGCCGCGTCGCAGGTGCCCGAGAGAATGAGGTTTCTCGCGCTGATGAACGCGCTCGCGCTCGAGGCGCAGGCGGTGGAGTAGGCCATGACCGGTCCCTTGACCCCAAGCATCGCTGCGGCGTAACGGGCCGGCAAGTCCGCCCTTTGGCGCTCAAGCCGGTATTCGGCCGGGAACGCGCCCGTTTTTTTGTAGGCGGACAGGGCGTCGAACGACAGCTCCGATCCGTTGTCGCATGACCCCACCAGAACCGCGACGCGATCGGCGCCGTATCGGTCGAGGGCGCGCTTCGCGGCGGGCTCGATCTCGCGGAGCGCGATCGACAGGATCGCGTTGACGCGATTGTCGTACGGGCTCGGCATATTCTTTTTATCCGCGGCGCGGTCGACGCGCGCGACGTACATCTCTTTGTCGTATACGGTCTCGGCGCGCATTCCGCGCTCCTTTCCGGAGGCGATGGCGCGCCATACGGCGTCCTTTCCCGAGCCGAGCGAGCAGACTATCCCGAGATCGTCAAGGTAAAGCGTTCCCTTCATGCATTACTCCTCGTACGTTATCGCGTAGCGGTATCCGCGCAGGTAATTGTTAAGTTCAAGCCCGGTCGCGCGTTTCTCGATTCGCATGATGAGCTTTTCTCCGTCGCGAACCTCGCGGACCACCGCGTCGCCCTCCGTCGTTTCCGAGAAGGCGAGGCCGACGCGCGCAAGGTCCCGCGCAAGGGCGGACGCGGCGTAATACCCTATCTGAAAATCGGCGAGTATGTACTCGACCTTCAGCCCCGCCTTCGTCGCGAGACCGGAAGACTCGACGCCGTCGGCAGAGTACGCGATGCGCGCTATCTCCGAGCCGAAGTCGTTCAGCACGCGAAGCTCCGTGCCATCGCCGTTCGCCTTGACGTAAATAAGAAACGCGAAGTCCTTATCGCCGAACGATCCCTCGATATGCTGCAGCATGTCCAACGGTTCGTCAATATCGGAAGGCGCGAGAAACGGAAAGACGACCCGGTTGGTTATGTATACGGGCGCGACCTTACTTGCCTTGCGGGACGCGGGGGTACCTGCGCAACCGGTAAGCGCGAAAAGGGAGCAAAGCGCCGCGAGCGCGATATGGCATTTCATTTCTTGAACCTCATATGGTGCTCTCGGATATGCGCGGTGTTGATCGGCGCGAGAATGAACGAAAACAGTATGCCCGTCAGCGCGGTGACCCCGAAGGTCGCGACAGGACGGAGAGAGCTAAGCGACAGCGTGCCGAACGAGAAAACGGTCGTCAGCATGCAGAGGATGACGGCGAGCATCGCGCTTTCCTTTTTATCACCCGCTTCCGTCAGGAAAATCGAATAGTCGACGCCGATGCCGATGATGAGCACGAGACCCATGACGGAGAATAGGTTGAGCGGCATGCCGAGATAGCCGAGCGTAGCGCAAGTCAGTATTCCCGCCGCGAGCGGCGCACGCGATATCTTGAGCGACAGGACGGGCCCGTAGCGGAAGCTCAGGAATATGATCATCGCCGCGTACGCGACGACGAGCAGGAGAAGCCGTTGAAACGAGATATCCTTCAACGTGCTCGAGATGTCCGCGGTCTTGTTGATGAAGTACACGCCGGGTATTGACTTGGCGAGGCCGGAGAAGAACTTTGGGTCTTTCGCATGAAGGGGAAATACCGCGCTGTAGAATTTACCGTCGACGGCGCCTATCCAGAAGGAGCTCGTCACCTTGCTGATCGGCTGCTCGAAGTAGTCGGTCGGCGTCAGGAGTCTTGAAGCGTCGGCCTCGAATCCCTCGCGGTATTTTTTCGCTTGCGCGGCGTCGAACCCGAGCGCCGAGAGCTGCGCGTCCGCGAGCGGCAGGAGGTTTTTGCGGACGAGATCGACGGTCTTGCGCTGTCTGTCGAGCGACGGCAGGAACCGGGATATTGCCATGTACGACCCAAGGCGATCGGTGCCGACGACGGTCGAAAGCCTCTCCGCGAGCGCCTCTTCCCTTTGGAGGAGGTCTTCCTCGTTCGTTCCGGACACGATGAAGTACCAGCCGGACGATCCGTAATCAAGGACCTTCGCGACGGTTTTTTCCGACTCGAGAAGGGTTGGGGACATCGTGTAGAGACCACGGATGTCGTTGTCGAACTTCAGCATGAAAAGGCCGGGAATAAACGCGATCGCGACGAGCGCGAAGGCGATGGCGCGCTGCTTCTTCGAAAGGGACCCAAGGCGAGCGACTGCCTTGAGGCACGCGGCGCCGATTCCGACCGGAAGCGGCTTTTTCTCCCCGAATCTCGCGATCACGCCGGGGAACACGAGAACGACCGTGCAGAACATGCTGATTAGCCCGGCAATGGAAAAGAGCGCCATCTGACGGAGGAGCCCGAACGGGGCGATGAGCAGGACCGCGTAGCTTATGAGCGTCGTGATGAGCCCGAGCATGACGCCGCTCAGCACGTTCCGGAGGATGGACTTACCGTCGCGGGCGTCGTTGCCCTTGCGGCTCTCGGTGAAGAAGTGCAGGGCGTAGTCGATGCTGACGCCGATGAGGCTCGTGCCGAACGCGAGCGTGAACACGTGTACCTCGCCGAACGCGAGCAGGGTGACGGCGAACGCGGAGCCCGCGCCGATTGTGATCGCGCCGACGGTAGCGATGAGCGGGACGATCGAGCGGAAAGCGAGAATCAAAATAAGTATCGAGAGCAGCAGCGACGCGATCGTGATTATCGTGATCTCGCGCTGCGCCTTCGAGGCGCTTTCGTAACTGTGAAAGGGAACGCCGGAGTTGGAGAAGGATACGCCGGGGCTCGCGGCGCTTATCCTTGCCTCGGCGGCGTAAATCGCCGGCACGAGGCTTTTCTTCGTGTCGAGAGACGTTCCGCCGGCCTTCGAGCGGAGACTGACGAGAACGTAATGAACGCCGTCCTTCTCCGCCGTAAGCACGTCGTCCTTGGGCGACACGGCCATGCCGCTCTTGAGCGCCGCGTCGAGATAGGAACGGACGCTGGATTCGGTAAGGAGGAATGGGTCTTCTCCGAGATTACCGAGCGACGTGAGCGAGAACGGGGAATATACGGTCGCGAGGGCGTCCTCCGCGATCCTGCTCGCTTCGCCGTTCTTGAGCGCTGCGATCGTCGCGGGATCCTGGATCTGGTATCGGTATTTAAAGAGAAAGTCGCGGACTTGCGCGTAGGTGCTGGCGTCGATCTTGAACGAGACGCTCTCCACGTCGGGATGGCCCGCGACGGAATCGACGAGCTCTTCCGCCGCGCGTTTCGCCGCCTGAAAGTCCTTGTTCGCGACGAGGATGAACATCCCGGCGTTGGTCGAGGCGCTCATTTTTTTCTCCGCGTCGCTTACCTCGCGGACGTCGCTCGTGGACGGAAGAATGGAGTAGAGGTCCGAGTTGACGGCGATCGGGCGCGTCGCGAGCGCGAGAACGACGAGGCCCGCGTGCAGGAGAATCCAGAGAGGTAGGTGAAAGCGCTTGGTCGCGGACCACGCGCGCATGAACTTATCGAGAGAATTGCTTTTGTTCGTCATCGGTCAGTCCCCCGGAGAATGTCTGTGCGGTAAAGTCGTATTGAACCGTGTCGCCGCTTGGTTCCTCCATGCTAAAGTGATCGAGATGTTCCGATCCGGAGAGGACCATGGACGCGACGACGGACCGTATCACGCTGTCCTTCGGGACGAGCCCGATTTTCCACTCGCCGCCAGAGGCGGACGAAGGGAGGAAGTAAACGTTGAACCGCGCGAAAAGCGCCTCCGGCGAGCCGGAGAAAACCGCGCGTATGGTGCCGGCGAATTCCGCGAAGACGGGGTTCTGCCCGGCGTCGATCGCGGATGCCTTGCCTTGCGACGAAACCTGCACGACCTTGGACCCGGTGACGATCATCATCGACGGAAACGGTTTCTGCGTGTTCCATATGATGCCGTCGTCGCGGGAGACGAC
>DAOPXQ010000058.1:0-10658 GCA_035352395.1 Treponemataceae bacterium
GAACCTCAATATTCATAAGTTTTCCCCTCCCAGAAAAAACCTGCCGACGTACGATATAAATCGCTCCGCGCCGCTTTCGCGAACGCGCGTAATAAACATGTCAGAAAAATTCCTTAAGCCATCCCCTGAGCTTTCCCATCACCGGCTTTGCCGAACGTTCGCGTTCTTCCGGCTCCGAGGGCGACGACTGCCGGCGTTCCTGCGCGGCGAGCACGAGACCGATCACCGTTGCGTAATCGGGACTGCGGTACTCGCTGGTCAGCCCACCGAAATTTCCCGGAATGCCAATGCGCACCGCCTGCGTGTTGAACACCTCGGACGCGAGCTCGACGACGCCGGGTAAAAGCGCGCCGCCGCCGGTAAGGACGACGTTGCCGGAAAGTTGCCGCGACCGAGTGACTGACTGAATGCGCTCGTTGATCATCCCGAAGATCTCGGCCATGCGCGGCTGCACGAGCTCGCAGATCGCGGAGCGCGGAATGACGACCGGGGGCCGGCCGCCCACTCCGGGTATGATCACTTCCTCGTTTTCTTCTATGAGCGGGAGCCAGCAACATCCAGCATCCATCTTGATGCGCTCGGCGGTCTCCACCGATATTCCCTTGACGATTGAGATGTCGTTCGTGACCTGAATCCCGCCGACCGGCAGGACCGCGGTAAGGAGCGGGGCGCCGTCCGCGATCACGAGCACGTCGGTAGTGCCGCCGCCAAGGTCGATCAGTATCGACCCGAGCTCGCGCTCTTCCTCGCTCATGACGGCTTTCACGGCGGCGAGCGAGTGGAACATATATCCGTCGACGTCGAGCGACGCGCGGTTTACGCACTTTACGAGATTTTGGACGGAGGTAACCGAGCCAGTGATGATATGAACCTCGGACTCCAGGCGAACGCCGATCATGTTGCGCGGATCCTTGATGCCGCGCTGCTCGTCGACGATATATGACTGCGGGATTACGTGAATGACCTGTCGGTCCATCGGGATGACGACGGCCTTTGCCGCGTCAATGACGCGATTGATGTCTTCCTGACCGATCTCGCGGTTATCGCGTCCCTTTCCGGTAACGGCGACGACGCCGCGGGAATTGAGCCCGTCGATATGCGTTCCGCCGATACCGATCATGCAATGCGAGACCTCGATGCCGGACATGAGCTCCGCTGCCTCGATGGCCTGGGAAACGGTCTTGACGGTATTTTCGATATTGACGACGACGCCCTTTCGGAGCCCGGTCGACTGACCCGTGCCGACGCCGGTAATCTGAAAGACGCCCGATTCGGAAATCTCGCCGATGACTGCGCGAATCCTGCTCGTTCCAATATCGAGTCCGACGACGACGTCACTCAAGGCTTTCCCCCCTTACCCGGTACGCGACAGTTCCGGCCCGGATATCGATCTCGCCGAGATCAAGGCCCATGTCGTCCACCACGTCAAGTACAAGCATCATATACTGTAATGCGTCTTCGTTCAACGCCTTGTCGGTCCTGACGCGGATGGGGGTGTGCACGGGATAGACGACCAGGTCATACCCGCCATAGGTTTTTTGCGCGATTTTTATCTCGGAAACCGAGGAAAGGAGTACGGGATTCTTCGCCTCAAGGGCTGCGAGATCGTCCAACAGGGGCTTTAGCTGCGCGTTGAGCCGAACCCCGGGAATTGGGTTCTCGAATGTCAGTCCGGTAATCAGCGGCAATGAGGCATTTCCCGAGGCTTTTCCGATCCTGAAAACCATACCCGAACGGTCGATCTCCAGGGGAACGGTCCGACCGTTCACGGTTCCGAACGTAACCGCGACCGCGACGCGCTCGGTAACGGTAACGATGACGCGATCGGGGAATTTCTTCTCGACGAGAACCTTCTTAAACAGCGGATTCGTCGCGAGCCGCGACGCGATCCGCGCCGTGTCGAAATTAACCCACTTCTCGGCGCCGGTTATCCCGGCGTATGAGCAGATCTCGTCGGCGCCGATGGTCGCTGAACCGATCACCGAAACGTTGATTCGGCTCGTCATCGGGATGACGATCGTGTAAAACGTGAATTCCGCGAGTAGGAACAGGGAAAGGATGATTATCAGCGCCTTGAGGATCAGCGGCTTCCAGTCGCTCCCCTCGCCGGCGCCTTCCTTACCGGTAATAACTGCATCAGACATTTTGTAATTCCCCCTCAGGCTTCCGTCGGGATACGTTTATTATCAAACCGCAAAGGCATAGCGTAATGAGGAGCGACGATCCTCCGGAGGAAAAGAACGGAAGGGGAATTCCCGTCGCCGGGAAAAGCCTCACGACGACGCCGCAGTTCATCAACGACTGCAGGAAAATAGTCGCGGTGCACCCGAATCCCAGATAGCAGCCGAACCTGTCGGGGCACTTTAAGCTGATGAAGAAACCCCTCAAGGAAAAAAGCGCGAGCAGGGCAAAGTAAAAGAGAACCCCGATATAGCCCATTTCCTCGCCCCAAACGGCGAAGATAAAATCCGATTGCACTTCGGGGATCCCGGAGATCTTGCGAATGCCGTTTCCGAGCCCCCTTCCCCAGAACCCGCCCTCCGATAGGGCGTTAAGGGCGGCGTTAACCTGATAGCCTGCGCGCAGGGGATCCCTGTCCGGATGGAAGAACGAGACGACGCGCTCCACGCGGTAATCCTTCGAAAGGACCATCATGACGATTAGGGGCGCCGCGCACGCGAAGAGTCTCAGGAACCATCGCCAATCGACGCCCGCGACGAAAAACATCACCAGCACGATTAGGATGACGAACACCGACTTTGAGAAATCGTTCTGGATATATACCGAGGCGACCAGCACGGCGCTCGTGAGCACCGCTGGCAGTATCGATATCTTTGGCTGATCGAGCTTGTCGTATTTCTTCGCGAAAAGGTTCGCGAGATACAGCACGACAACGATCTTGACCAACTCGGACGGCTGAAACGAAAACTTGCCTAAACCGATCCACCGCGACGCGCCGTTTCGGTTTACCCCGAGGCCGGGCAAAAACGGCAGCAAGGATATGACGAGGCTCGCGATGACTATCTTAGGGAGAAGTCCCCGCAGGAAATCAAGCTTGATCGACGAGAGCACGATCATCGCGACGACGCCGACCGCGAGGTTTATCGCCTGGCGCGTCACGAAGTACAGCGGATCTTTCTGTATTCTAATGGCGTACCCGGGCGAGCCTGAGTACAGCGCCGCGAAACCCAAGCCGCACAGTAGCACCAGTAAAAGGACGAACGGGACGTCGATCCTCTCCGGCGTTTTGTTGCGCTCCGCAACGAGGGTCCTTCTACCCATGGATATCTCCCGGGCCTTCCTTGGGATCGAGCGCGGGGCACGCGCGCTCTAGGGCCATGCCACGGGAACCTTTGATAAAGACGAAATCGCCGGGGCCGACCCGCTCGTTGATCGCCCTTGAAAGCTCCTCGATGTTCGAGAAGTAACGCACGTCGGTCCCGTCCCAATCGACGGCGATGCCGGCCTGGGTCATTTCGTCGCCGTAGAGAAACACGCAATCCGCGCCCGATCGGGCCGCCTGAGCGCATACCGCGCGATGGGCCGCCCTGGACTCGGCGCCCAACTCGAGCATCGAGCCGAGCACGTAGATTTTCTTTCCCTTCCACTCGAGACCATCGCAAAAATCGAGCGCGTTCTCCATCGAGTCGGGGTTCGCGTTATAGCAATCGAGCATCACGGTCATTCGGCCGCGGAACACCTCGGCCCTACCGAACAAGGGCTTAACCGACTCGATGCCGGCCTTTATCTCCTTCGGCGTAAGGCCCGAGTGCCTCGCGAGCGCGATGGCGCCGAGCGCGTTTTTCAGGTTGTATTTTCCCGGAAGGCGAAATTGAATTTCCTCGCCTTCGTATCGAATCATCGTGCCGTCGATCCCAAGGTCTTCCGCGCCCGAGAATCCCGCGGTAGTGCGTGGCCCGAAGGTATGGACGGTTCCTCGGGCGACGTCGCTAAGAAACTCCCGCCAGGCATCGTCCTCGGGGACGAAACCCGCGCAGTCGCCTGAGAAAAAGGCGAATACCGATTTTTTTTCCTCAGCTATCGCGGCCTGCGAGCCGAGAATTCCGATATGGGCGGTTCCGACGTTCGTGATCAGGGCAAGCGACGGAGAAAGCACGCGCGCGATCTCGGCGATCTCCCCCTTTCTATTCATGCCCAACTCGAATATGCCGACCTCGTGTTCCCCGCGAACGCGGAACACCGAAAGGGGTAGCCCCGTTTCGGAGTTGAGGTTTCCCTCGTTCATCACGACGCGATAGCGCTGCGCGAATATCGAGCCGACGATTTCCTTCGTCGTGGTCTTTCCGCTCGATCCCGTAATCCCGATTTTTTTCAGGTTTGGAAAACCCGCGAGATACGCCCGCGCGGCGTCCTGAAGGGCGAGCAGCGTATTGGGGACCATGATGACGCTCGCGCTATACTGCTTGCCGAGCGAGTATAATAGGCTCGCGGACCCCTCGCCATGGGCGGTATCCACGAACACGACGGAAGCCCCGAGCTCAAGCGCTTTCGGTATATAGGTATGGCCATCCTGGAATTCGCCCATTAACGGCACGAAAAGCGAACCCGGCAGCACTTTTCTGCTGTCGGTAGCGACCGAGGAGAACCCGTTAATTCCGGAGTAATTGCACAGGCACGTGCCGTTGACCGCCCCTACGAGCTGATCGACGGTCATCAGAAGAGCGTCAGCCACCGAGGCCTCCCTTTTTCAGCTCTATCCGCATTATCTCGCCGGGCTCGGCCTTGCGCATGCCCAGATCGTCGACGGCGACGCGCTCGATCCGCTCGGGGCTTGAGAGCACGGAGATTCCCGAAACGAGGCGCTTGTTCATGGCGATGATCTCGTATTGCCGCTCGTCGAGCGCGCGAATCTCGCTCTCGAGCGCCGTGTATCTCGTCGACTGCCATACGACCCCAAGGAGCATTGCGGGGATGGCGAGGGTCAGTAATACGGTAAGAACGTTTTTAATCATGACTCATTTCTCCATAGGGGATCTTGCGCACGATCCTGAGCCGCGCGCTCCGCGACGGCGAGTTGCGCTTGATCTCCTCTTCCGAGGCCGATATCGATTTTTTCGTCAGGAGTTCGGCTTTCGGCTTTCCCCCGCATTTACATATCGGCACTTCCGGCGGGCATGTACAGGCCTTGGCAAGATTTCTGAACATATTTTTTACGATTCTGTCCTCGAGGGAATGAAAGGTAATCACGCCTAATTTACCGCTCGGCGCGAGCGCGCCGAACGCTAGGTCCAACAATCTCGGAAGGCGCGACAATTCCTCGTTGACGGCGATGCGCAGCGCCTGAAAGGTTTTAGTCGCGGGGTGTATGCGCCCATGCCGATAATTCGCGGGGACCGCTCCGTAAATGCAGTCGGCGAGCGACTTCGCGGAAGCGAACTTACTCGTCGCCCTGCTTTCGCAAATCGCGCGGGCGATTCGCCGCGAATATTGCTCCTCGCCGAATCGATAGATCAGGTTCGCGAGGTCTTCCTCACGGGTCGTGTTGACGATGTCCGCGGCGCTCTCCCCGGAGGTCGGGTCAAGGCGCATGTCGAGCGGCTCGTCGGTCCTGAAACTGAAACCCCTTCCAGACTTTTCGTAATGAAAGAGCGAAATGCCCAAATCGATGAGGATAATGTCCGGTTTCGGGGAATCCGCGGGGTACTCGCGGAAAAAGGCGTCGGACCATCCCGCATAAAAAGAGACGCGGTCGCCGAACGGGGCGAGCCGTTCTTTCGCGCGAGATTGAATCGCGGAGTCCGCGTCGATGCCGATAACCCGAAGGTCCGGGTACATGGTAAGGAAAGCCTCGGTATGGCCGCCCTCCCCGAGGGTTCCGTCGACCATAAGCGAACCGGGTTTTTCCGGCGCGAGGTTTGCGAGGCATTCCTGTAACAAAACCGAAGTATGTACGATCTCCATAGTTTTTTACAGACAGATATTCCCAAGACCCTCTGTGGCCTCCCGGAAATCCGCCTCGCTCCCCTCCAAATATTTATCGTATTCACCCGAATCCCACAATTCGAAGTATTTATTTATGCCTAAAAAAACGCAATCTTTTTCGAGCCCCGCGAAGTCCCTCAGACTCTGCGGTATGGAAATGCGCCCTGCCTTGTCGATCTCAACTTCCTGCGCCGGGGCGACGAGCCGCCTGAGCACGGAACGCGATTGAGACTGAAACAGCGACGCCGATTCCATCACTTTGTCCGAAAGAACCTTCCATTGTTCCGGGGAAAATAGCCATAGACACCGATCGATTCCACGGGTCAACACCATCGTGGAACCGACAAGCTCAGACCGTAAACGAACGGGGAACATTATTCGTCCCTTTTCGTCGAGAGTATTTCGATATTCTCCGGTCAGCAGGTTTGCATCCACTTTTTACTACTTTCTCCCACTTATTACCACACAATCTCATTTTATCACCAAAATTCCCATTGTCAACAGGTTTACCAGTTATTTTTGAAAAAACGACATTTTCGGCAGGTTTACAGAAAACCTTGAGCAAGTTATAGTGAAAAATCATGACTTTATATGAAAATTACGCTGTTTTTCCGGATGGTGAAAACCGCGAGATAGAACATACCCTCCAACCCGGCG
This sequence comes from Treponemataceae bacterium, assembly GCA_035352395.1. GTDB lineage: Bacteria > Spirochaetota > Spirochaetia > Treponematales > Treponemataceae > Teretinema. The sequence goes on from DAOPXQ010000058.1 coordinate 6,601, forward strand.
ACTTGGTCGATATAAACGCCTATCCCTTAGACTTGCCGCTTCCGACCAACCGGATGTTGGCTTATCGGGTTTCGATCAAACGCACGAACGAGGAGCGCGGCGTCATCACGACGAGGTACTTCCTCGAACAGCTCAACGCCGACGAACTTATGGCCTATGTATGATAAATACCTGGAACGAGAGTCTTTTACACGAGGAATTGAAACAGTACTACAGTGAAGACTCGGGGCTTACGGAGATACCCCTAGAGGGCTCGATATGCGATGCCCTGAAGTCCGACGGCACCATTATCGAAATCCAAACGGCAAACCTGGGAAAACTCCGGGGAAAGCTCGAAAAACTGACGAAGAACCACAAAGTAAACTTAGTCTATCCCGTGGCGCGCATGACGATGATCGAAACCTACACCCCGGACAACGAACTTAAATCCCGCCGTAAAAGCCCAAAAAAAGGCACGGTATATCAGGTTTTTAGCGAATTAACGGGCCTGTGGCCTTTACTGTCGAACGACAACCTAACCCTATCGATCGCCTATGCGGACATTCTGGAAATTCGCGTTGCCGACGGGACTGGCTCATGGCGGCGTAAAGGCGTGCGTAAGGAAGACCGAAAGCTCATTAAGCTGCATGAAACGCAAACGCTTTCGGGACTTTCGGACTTTGCCGGCCTCATTCCCGATTCACTCGGGGATTCCTTCACCGTCGCGGATCTATCCGCGTCGGGTGCGGGCGCTCACGCGGGAAAAATGGCCTGGGTTCTCCGAAAGTGCGGGCTCCTTGCGCTTTCGGGCAAGCAAGGCAGGGCTTATCTCTATTCGAGAAACTACATTAAAAGCGGCAGAGACATAAGGATTCTCGTTCCTTCGCCGACCCGCGAGGATATCTCCACCTCGCCGTGATGGGCGTCGATGATGCTTTTAATGATGATCATTCCAAGGCCGGTCCCACCGGAGGCGGATACCGAGTAAAAAGGCTTGAACATATTCTCCAGGACATCGCGCGGCATGCCGCATCCCGTATCCGAAATCTCGATATTCAACCGCCCCTTGACGATTCGCGCGATGAGGGCAAGCTTCCCGCCGTCAGGCATCGCCTTGCACGCGTTCTCGCATGCGTTGATCAGCGCGCGAAGCATTCGTTCCTCATCGAGTATCACCGGAACGTGAACCTCGTTGATTATCTCAAGATGAATGGTCCCTGCCTCAAGTTTGGGCGCTAACCCATCCTGAAGACGTTCGAACAAATCGCCAATTTTTACGATTGACATCTGCAGGCGAATCTCGCCGCGCGAGAAATCCAGGAATTCGGCCGCGATCATCTCCATTCGGGAGATATCGCTGTTGATCTTTTCGATTGACTGGTCCACGTACTCGCGATTCTCATAGTTCATCCGCAGTAATTCCACGCGGCTTTTCAGCGCCGACAGGGGATTTCTTATATCGTGCAATATGAGCGACGAGAACCTTCCGATCACGGAGAGCCGCTCCCGGCTGATCACCTCTTCCTGCGCGGCCTTTAACTCGGCGTACGCGCGCGACAACTCATGGTTCTGACGGTCCAGATCCGCGATATGCTGCTCGTTTGATCGCCTGACCATCATCGTGACGGAACGTAAAAGCGTTATGGCTATACTGTTCTCGGTTTTAAGAAGATCGTTAAAATCGCGGGCGGCTATGACGAAAACCTGCGCATCCGTCCGTGCCCTAACCGTGGCGCTCCGTGGCTGATTGTCGATCAACGCCATCTCGCCGATGGGTTGGCCCGCGCTCGCCATGCCAAGCAATACTTCGTCCACCTGGCCATACCGCTTCCATATTTCCAGTTCGCCCTCGAGGATTATGAAAAAATGGTCACCTGGAGCGTTCTCGAAAAATAGAACGTCTCCCCGCTCGTACCGGCGTTCGACGCAAAGGTTTTTGATTTTTTCAAGCGAGGCATCCGGCATATCATGAAAAAAGTAGATATTCCGAAAATAACCTAGTTTCAGCCGTTCATCGGGCGCGGATACCCCGCCACCCTGGTCTTTGTCGCCCATCGGTTCTCCCCGTTAAACTATACCTTCACTTTACGCAGTATTCAAAAAAAAAGCCACCCGAAGGAACTAATCCATCGGGCGGCCATTTCAATCCGAGTATTTCGGATTACCAGGTATCGTTCATGTCATCCTTGTCGCGAGCCTCTACTTCATAGAGGTCCGAAACGACGCGCATGTCATCAAGATAGACGTAATAACTGCCGTATGCATCGTCGGGATCGCACTCAACCTTAAAGCCAACTACCTTGAGTCCCATACGGGTGCCATAGTGATAGTCCTTCTGGATAATACCGGACTTACCATCGGGATTCTGCGGCGGAATCGCTACCGTCATGAGTTTCCAACCGGAATGCTTCAGTCTTCCGACATAGAGCTCAAACTCGGTTCCCCAGTAATCCTGGAGAAGAAGTTTCAGCGTATGGTTATAATTGCGTCCTACGACCCACACCGTAAGCGTCTTTGCGATACCCTCGATCGGAAGGGGCTTAACCGCCTTGATCGTAAAGGTATTATAGCCGCGGCGGAAATACTCGACTTTCACGCCATAAACTTTGTCATCCGGTATATTGAGCTTTTCCTCGTCGGGAATAGGCTTCTTTCCGGCGGGAGCACCGTCAAAAAGACGACCTTTGATAATACCTTCGTCGGGAGACATATACACAGCCCAAGTTCCTTCGTTCTCGAACTTGTCGATCGATACTTCCTTAAGCTTCTGCTGGGCCGACTCCGCTCCGATAAGCGCAGGATTGGCCGCATCGAGATTGAGCTCATCAGCGGCAGACTGGGCAAACCCGGAAACGGCTAACAAGCAGCATACCGCTCCGATTATTACCTTTTTCATTGACCTTTCTCCTTGTTTTCTGAATCAGAGAATTTTGCACCAACAAGCTCGAAACCGTCATACGAAGGCATGTAGGTATCGGTCAGAGCCTTGAAATTGTCAAAGAAAATGTAGAAGTTATCCACGCGTTCGGAAGGACGGGTCCTGAGCCTGAAACACACGAAAGACATCTGCTGTACGCCATTCAGATAGGGTGAAACCTGCTGAATATTGCTTGGCAGCAATACCGACATATTCTTCCAACCTTCATGGTTTACGAGACCGAGCGAAAGGGTATGAACGCGGCCATTGCAGTCGCGAACGAGCATCTCGAGGTCATAGGCATAGTTGGCGCCCCAAACCCAGAGGTCCAACCGGGAAATCCTACCTTTAAAGGGGATTTCAAACGGTTTTTCGTTGCCATCTTTATCCTTGTTTGAAGGATAGATATCCACCCAGTTGTCGCCCTTACGGTCAAACTTGACTTCCATGCCAAGCATCTTGTACTGCGCGCTCGTATCAGTCTGCGTGACACGAATCGCGTTAGGCATACCATCAAAGTACTTCAGTACCGGGAAATCCTTTGCAACGTATCTACTACCTGCAGCCTTCCAAGTCCAGTTCGTATCAGGGGAATCAAAATTATCCACTATATACGTTTCATAATTTACCGGCCGTTGCTGAGCCGAGATCGGCATTGCACAGAGGGCAAACAGAAGAACGAGGCCTGCGATGATTAAACCGCCTTGTTTCATCCCAAACTCCTTTTGTTACTCATCGGCGAGAATAGAGTCAGTTATTATTATATGGTGAAGGTATTTGTTTGTCAAACCGTTTATTTTATTTGTATTGACCAAAAGAGACGGATTCTCTACACTTAAATAACATTTTTATCGATAAAGGAGTGTCTCATGACCAGCTATAAAGAACTCGGTCTGGTAAACACCAAGGCAATGTTCGCTAAGGCGGTAAAGGGCGGATTCGCCATTCCGGCCTACAACTTCAACAACATGGAGCAGATGCAGGCCATCATCCAGGCATGCGTTGAAACCAAATCCCCGGTTATCCTCCAGGTTTCCTCCGGCGCCCGCAAGTACGCCAACAAGAATCTCCTCAAGAACATGGCACGCGGCGCCGTCGAGTACGCGCACGAGCTCGGGTATGACATCCCGATAGTCCTCCACCTCGATCACGGCGACAGCTA
>DAOPXQ010000059.1:0-10653 GCA_035352395.1 Treponemataceae bacterium
AACTTTGCTTTTAACGTCAATGCCACCGTTGGATTGCCCTCAGTCAGCGATCTTTCCGTGGGACTTGATCTCTGGACCGCACAATACGATAACGGCTCGGTCACAACCCCTCCGGCCGGAGCGCCGACGACGACGGTCGTTAAAAGCGGCAGTTGCACGTTAGGGGTACCCTTTGGAATGAGGTTCCTTAACGGATACAATTACGCGCTCGTTCAATTCTCGACCAATTGGAATAAGACCGACACCGTCGACCAGTCCATGTGGCATGTATATCTCTATGACAAGTTCAAGTTCGCGTCCATTCTTCCGGGAGGAACATGGACGGCCATTACGGCCAGTGTGACTTCGCCGCACAGAAGCACCCTTACTTCGACCGATACCATAACAACCGGAACGATCGGGATTCTCAACCGTTTCGACGTACCCGTGGTAGACGGGGTTACTTTAGCCCTGATCCCGCAGGTTTCGTTGAGCGAAACAGCTACCTTTGACGCTCCTGCGACCGGATCGACGTCCTCCAGTTTCAACACGGCGCTGGACATCGGTATGGCAATGGCCGTTAAGGCGACCATTCCCGGAACCCCGATCACGCTCTCGGCCGGAATCAAACCAATCGCCACAATCAACCTAATCGGCAGCTCAAGTACCACAATCGTCGGTGCGTTCACCAGTACCGTAAATTCATTCGATAACAGCATCGGATACGCCGCGAACAACAATGCGCTCTTCTGCATCACCGTCGCGTTCCCCGAGGACGTATCGATGGATCTTGAGGTCGTAAACGCGAATACTTACGCCTTCGAGTGCGTGATCCCGCTAAAGCCAAGCCCGGCCCCCGAGCCGAAGGCCGCCCCGGCGCGAAAGCAAGCCGCTAAGGAAACGCCGAAAAAAGCCGAAAAGCCCGCCGCGCAGCCCGCTTCGCAGGCCGCCGCAAAACCGGCAAACAAGGCCGCGCCAAAGAAAAACTAATCAATATACATAGCGATACGCGAAGCCGACTGGGCTCGCGACGATTTGGCTTCTCTTCCCGTCGCCGAAGGCCCCAAGCTTCGTCGCGATGAACGGGACGAGAAAGCCGGTCGCCGTGCCGATAAGCGCGCCCGCGATGACGTCGCTCGTGAAGTGAGAGCCGCTCGCAACGCGCATTACGGCGGTAGATCCCGCCAGGGCGAACGAGGCGACGGTCGCGGGAAGCCGATACGGCGAGTCTGGATACCTCAGCGCGAACATCGTCGCGGTAAACGCCGCGCCCGAGAATGCCATGATTGTATGCCCTGAAGGAAAGGATTTATTCGAATCCTCGATTTGGTCGGGGCCGAGCGAAGACGCGTCGAAGTACATATAGGGACGGTCTCGCTCGAACGCAGCCTTCATCCCAAATCGCGCGCCGAGGGCGAGCGCGGAGGATCCCGCGTACATCAGACCGACCTCTGGATAATCCTCGACCGGCGCGGCGAGCAGGAAAACGGCAGGCATCAGAAAGGCCGCGTATTGGGTAACGTCCGAGGCGACGTCAAGCCCGCGTGAGTACGGAAACATTAGAGCGCGATCGAACGCGTTGACGTTAGCCGCGTCGAGGGGCTCCGCGAATGACCCGGAGACGGCGTACGCCATGACCGCGAGGCACAGAACGATTCGTCGATGAATAGACATGAAAAACTCCTTAGCGTGAATATGAAGGGACAAACCATCCCCGTCACATGCGTTGCATGCTTAAAAAAAACGAGAGAGATTCAGTTAATCAGGATTGCCGCCGCTGCGGCCCATTCGGAAAATTTACTTATCTACGGAATATCCATCCTGCAAAATCGGATAAACGAAAGGACAAAACCAGCGAACGAGGTCGCGAACAGCGAGAGGTACGGCGCGTACGGCGGGAACCCGGCCGAAGGCTTACCCGAGACGATCGGGATTATCGCCGTCCACGGATAGATCGGCTGATACGCGGAATTACCGATGACTACGCTCACGAGCGTGAGCGACACGATGATCGCGATGACGGGCACTAAATTACGGAGCGCGAGCGCCGCGAAAAGAAACGGCGACGACAAGAGGAAGAGCAGAGCGCCGCCGAACAAGAATGGCGCGATATACTTCGCGACGGCCGATAGGGACCAACCGTCAAGGCCGCCCAACGCCGCAAGCGTCGCGGCGAGTATCCAGGACCAAAGCGAAAGGACCAAGATCCAAACCAAGAGCGCGAGGAACTTCGCCGCGAGAAAGCGCGCGCGGGAGACGGGAATGGGAAGTATGTTTCTCAGCGTTCCCTCCGAGAATTCACGAATGACCATCCATGACCCAAGAAGCCCGTAAAGCGCCGGGCCGATCAATAGATTGTTGAATAGATTCGTCTCATTGAGCAGGTAGTTTACCGTGAATTCCTCCGCGTTCGGGCCCGAGCGATACAGCATGATGCCCGCGAACGAGACGAGCGGCGTGACGGCGGCACCGGCGAAACCGACCAGAAACATTGACGAGCGTCGCATCTTAGCGAACTCGGCGCGAACGAGCTTAAGCATGATCACCTCCGGTCAGGCGAAGAAAGTACTCCTCGAGCCCAGCCCCTTCCCGCTCGACGCGAGACACGTCGATCCCGTTCACGACGAACGCGCGGTTAATCGCGGCGGCGTCGACGGTACGCATATACACTCGGACGATCCCGGCAGACGGTATCTCGAAATCCGTAATGCCAAGATCCCGCTCGAGTATCACGGCCGCGCGATTCTCGTCGGAGACGGAGAACTCGACGCAGGAGCGGATTCTTTGCCTGAGTTCGGCGATCGGGATCTCGTCGATGAGCCTTCCCCCATGGATTACCCCTACTCGATCGGCGACTTGCTCCACCTCGCCCAATATATGGCTCGACATGAACACCGCGACGCCGTTCTCCCGGGCGAGCCGCGCGAGGATTATCCTGAGGTCCCTGATACCCGCTGGATCGAGACCGTTTATCGGCTCGTCCAGAATGAGCAGCTCGGGATGGTTAAGCAGCGCGCGCGCCACGCCTAGACGGCGCTTCATGCCGAGGGAAAACCCCGCGACCCTCGCGTCGGCGGCGGCGTCAATCCCCGCAGCGCGCAAGGCGTCCTCTATCGCCGTCCGTCCGATGACGCCGGACAGGTCCGCGTAAAGGCGCAGATTCTCGAGCGCGGTCAGGTTTTCGTAGAAACCCGGAGAGTCGGAAAGGAACCCGACGCGACTAAGAGCCCGTCGGCGAGTCCCGGTCTGCGGCTCGCCGAAGATCCTGACGCAGCCGGAGTTTGGCTTACATAACCCGAGCAGCATCCGGATCGTGGTAGTCTTGCCCGCGCCGTTCATCCCGAGAAATCCGTAGATTTCGCCGCCGCGAACGCGAAGAGAAAGCCCGTCCACGGCATTGCGCGAGCCAAAGCGCTTAACGAGCGATTCCGTCTCAAGGACCGTATCCAATCTCGAACCTCCATCCGACATTCACGAGTATAGCGGGAGAACATTTCGTTTATCTTGCGGATTTCTTACGATTTTCTTAAATCGCCGGATATCGCGGCGGGAAAAGAAACCTCGAAGACCGTTTCGCCGCCCGGAACGCTTCGCGCCGAGGCGAGACCGCCGTTTGCGCGCGCGAGGGATTGCACGATGGCGAGCCCAAGGCCCGATCCCTCGGCCGCGCCTGTCCGCGCGGCATCGCGCCGATAGAGGCGCGTGAACACGCGTTCCAGGTCCCGTTCGGGTATGCCTGGTCCGCGATCGGCGACGGATACCGATACGGTACTCGCCCCAACGCCGTTGGACTGACCGACCGATACGCGAATCCAACCGCCGTCGCGGCCGTGCTGCAGGGCGTTTTGAATGAGGTTTCGCGCTATCCGCGCGAGGCTCGTCCGATCCGCCACCGCCATGCAAGGCGTCTCCGGAATATCGGCCTCGAGCGACACGCCAAGCGAGCGAAACGCGGGAAGGAATTCGATGAGCACCTCGCGAACAGCCTCGCACGCGTCGAGGCGCTCGGGGCGCATGGGGATCTCGTCAGCGTCGAGCTTGGCGAGACTGAAGATATCGTCGATCATCACCTTGAGCGCGCGCGATTTCCCCGCAAGGATGCCGATGTATTCTTCGCGCTCCGCGGAGCCCGAGGCTACGTCGTCCTTGAGAGCGTCAATATACCCAATGATCGAGGTAAGCGGCGTGCGGATGTCGTGCGAAATATCCGAGAGCAAGTTCTTGCGCGCGGTTTCCGAGCGGGACGATTCCGCATGAACCTTTTCAAGCAGACTCGCGATCGAGTTGACCCCTTCCAGTACGCCGTTAAGGTCTGCCGGCATTCCGGCGCGAAACCGAATTGCGCGATCGCCCTTCGAGATCTTCGCGATACCTTCGTCGAATCGCGAGAGAAATCCGCGTAGCTGTATTTCGCGAAGAAGCCACACGCACGAAAGCGCGAGAAGCGCGCTATATAGGCAGACGAGCGCGACCGCGCGTGCGGAATGATAAACAGGCGGAATCGATATTATCGCCGCGACGATTACGAGAACCGGGGCGACACACGCGGCGACGAGCCGGGTGACTACTCCACGATCATTCTTCCGCAAAGCAATACCCTATTCCATGGACGGTTTGAATAAGCGCGGGTCTCGACGCGTCGGACTCGATCTTCGTGCGAAGCCGCCTAATATGCACCATCACGGTGTTATCGTCCTCGACGGCGAGATCGCCCCACACCGCCTGGAAGATCCGCGACTTCGTGAACACCTGTCCCGGCGAACGCATCAGAAAAACGAGCAAGTCGAATTCCTTCGGCGTAAGGACGATCGGCTCGCCGTCCTTTCGCACCTCGTGACGGGAAAGGTCAACGCTGATTCCATGACTCGACGCGACGGGGACCGCGACCCTTTCGCGAGCGATCCTGTCGCGTCGGATGTGCGCTCGCGCGCGCGCGACCAACTCGTTCACGCTAAACGGCTTCGTCACGTAATCGTCGGCGCCGAGCACGAGTCCCGAAACCTTATCGGATTCGCCGTCCCGCGCGCTGAGGAAAATTATCGGCATGTCATGGTCCTTTCGGATGCGCGCGCACGCCTCTAGCCCATCGAGGCCCGGCATCATGATATCGAGAATCGCGAGATCGTATCTTCCCGCAGCCGCGAGCGCGACCGCCTCGTCGCCCGACCGGGCGCAATCGACGGCGTAGCCTTCCCTCTCGAGATACTTCGCGAGAAGTTTCCTAATCTCAATCTCGTCGTCGGCGACGAGGATGCGCGAGTTCTTTTTTTCAGACATTGCGCGATTTCGCAAGGCCCACGCGATACGAAAGATTCCGGCCCGCAAGGCAGACCGTGGAGCAGCTTCCGCACGAAAGGCAACGGTCCGCGCCGAACGTTCGCGCCGCCTCCATCTTTCCCGAATCCACGTGGTCAGAGATCGCGCGGACATCAAGTCCCGCGGGACAGACGCCCGCGCATCGGTTACACCGCGAACATTGCGGCGATTCCTTGTAGCGCGGCGACTTCGCCCGCGCGATGAAGTTGCAGTCCGGGCCCACGACGTTCCCGGCATAACGTACGCGGCCTTTGCCTCTTTTTTAGCAAGGTCGGCGACCGTGATAAACCTACCGATCGGACGAGGCTCTCCGGCGACGGCGTCGCAAACGGCCGCGTTGACGGCGTATACGGTCTGAACGTTCAGCACGAGAAAACCCTCGCTCGCGGGAATGGCTCCGGCGGGCAACGCAAACCCAGTTGCGCGCTTAATCAGAAGCCGTTCCGCGCCCACGGGGTAGCGATTCGGAACCCGCAAAACCCGTACGCCCTGAGGAAGACATAATGAAACCGCAGCTGTTTTTTTTACGGCAATGATTGCTTCGTCGATTCCGCAAGCCTTCATGACGAGCGAAATGCCTCGCGCGATCTCATCTCCATGCGAGGATAAAAGCCACGCGTCATGCACTAGGCCGGGATCGCATTCGACAGCGTTTACGATCAGCGTCTTACGCTCGCCCTTGGCGGCCATCAGCGTCTCTATTTTTCGGTAGGCGGGGAAGCCCGCCCCGCCCCGGCCCTCGATATTCGCGTCTTTAATAATAGAAAGAATACGCTCCGGCGACAACGCCCCGGACTCCGTCTCGGAGGCAACGAAACAAGGTACGTCGCCCGACGCGCCGGTAAAGCGCACGGCCTTCCGCAGTTTGACCGAACCCTCGCCGCCCGAAAACGGGACAAGCCTGTCAGCCACGAACGACAGCGCGTTAGCCCCGAGCGCGATTCCGACGCCGACAAGGCCGCCTAACCCACCGAGACCAAACAGCGCGATCAGCGATCCCGAGGCAATGCCAAGAACGGCGCCAAACGCTCGGCGCCGCATAACCGTCACGGGATCCGTCATTACGACGCAGCCCCAGAAAATCGCGGTCAACGCCGACGGGACGAGAGGCGCGCGCGCGTAAATGCCAATGGCGATAAAACCGACCGCGAAGCCAATGGCCGCAAACGGCCTAAAGCGGATGCCTGGGACCGAGAACGTCAGCGCGGCACCAAGCGCCAGTAATAAGCCGATCGAAGGCGCCTGAGGCGTCAAAGCCGTCATAGACCCGGACGAAAAATACGCCGAGATCCCGGGGACGCCCACGGCCGGTTCGGCAGATACCGTTCGCGTCATAAGGTTCCACGCGGCGATCGCCGCGAGCGCGAGCATCGCGGGATTCAACGCGTTTTTGCCCGTCCCGCCCGCAAGGTGCTTGCCGACGATCAGCGCGAGCGCCGTCGCGACGACCGTTACCGAGACGGGCGAAGCGGTTGATAGGACGCACACGACGCCCGCGGTCACGGCGGCGGAAACGGAACAGAGGAAGCGGCGAAAGCGGAGCAGATTGCAAACGCAGTCAACGATCAGCGCGGCGCCAAGCGTGGCGCAAAAACGGGCTATGCCCGAACCCGCCGATAGGGGCGCGGCAAGCCACCAGGCAAGCTGCCAGAAAAACAGCGCGATGAACAGGTTCTTCATCGCCGTCTCGTTCGACCCGCCCGTTCGCAAAAGAGGAAAACGTTTCGCCGCGACGCTCATTTATCTCTTAGCTCCCGCGAAGAACCCATGCAGACGATGGATAAAACCGTTGGAAAGGTACATCTTCCCGCACCCCACGAAGGACTCCATTCCGGCTTTCTCGCAGGCGGAAAGGACCTCGTCATTTGCGGTCTCGGTTCCCTGAAACCAAACGCGCTTTACGCCGGACGCGGAAAGGTCCTCAACGGCCTTTAGCGCGTTGTCCGCGTTCAGGATGACGAAAGCGGCCTCGGGAACCTTCCCGATCGCCGCCACGCTACCGTATACTTTGATTCCGTTATCCGTGAATCCCGCGTGTTGACGGGATACACCGTCAATCCCGCGTTCACGAAATCCTTATAAACGCTCCTGCTGAAGCTCGTCTCATTGCCGGAATAGCCGACAAACACGATTTCCTTACCCTCGATAAAATCCTTAGCCGTTACAGAGATCGATAAACTCCCTTAACTGATTTAACAACCACCATAACGAAAAACGTCACAGCGACTAATTATATCCACATACATCAAAAAAGAACGGATAAATTGCAATTAGTGCATTACGATCTACAATTTCATGGTTATAGTAAATCATAATTGGAGACAATAAATGAAACGTCACTACTCCTTATGCCTTATCGCCGGCTGGATATCCGCATGCCTCATGTTTTTATCGTGCGGGAACGCGCCAAGCCTGACCCTGACCGCGTCGAGCGACACGCTGCTTTCCGGCTGCGTCATCACCGTGCGCGCGCAAGCCCAGGACTCAGGCGCTTCCGACGATACGCGGAAAATCGACTGGTATATCGACGGCGTGAAAGTGCCCGACGCGACGCAAAGCGACCTGGAACTCACGCGCGAGGTATCCGAGCCCACGACGATCATCGTGTCCGCAAAACCCGCCGGTCGGATCGGGGCGGCCCGCGCGTCGATCACGATTAAGGCGAGGCCCGTTCCCTTTAAGAACCCGCTTGCGTCTGACTATGAATTCACCGAGAGCCCGGTCATCGCCCGAGGCGATAACCAGTACCTCGATCCCGGCGCGATCGCCTTTCGCGAAGGAAAGTTCCACGCGAGCTTCAACGCGATCGGCAAATATCCGGAGATTCATTTTGGCCACGCCGAATCGGCAAACGGCGTCGAATGGACAAAGACCGCGTCGGCAAGGGAAGAAACGCTGACCCTCGATCTCGTCGCCAAGGCGATCGGTGTCAAGCCAAGCAACATTCACTCCGGCTCGCTCTTATTCGATAAGGGCGAATGGACGCTGTACTTCACGGCCGCCAACGCGGGCGATTTTTTCTACGGGAACGTCTTTCGCGCCACCTCCGCGAACCCAAAGGGCCCTTGGGAAATCGACGGGACGCCGGTACTCGGCGCCGCCGGTAACGACTGGTTTAAGGGCGATCAGGGGCTTCCGCAAATCTTCAAGTTCTCCGATTCGGAATACCGGCTCTATTACGCGACCCGCAAGGGCGCCGTCGGCCTAGCCCGATCGTCGAACGGAAGGAAATTCGTCAAGGACGACAAGCCGATAGCGAACGTCCTTCACCCCGCGATCGCAAAGGCCGCATGGGGTTGGGTGATGGTCTCCAATGACACGGTCTATCTAAGCCTCGACGGGATTGCCTGGCAGCGATACAAAAACCGCCTCTTTTCGACTGCGGACCTCGATGCCCGAAAGATCAAGAACCTCATGATCACTTGTCTTTGCGTACAAAATGGCCGGTTTTATTATTTCCTGGAAGGATCGACGAGCACGGATTCCAACGTGTACCTCATCAGCTGGGCGGAATAGCGCTATCTTAGTTTTGGAAAGGATGGGCCCGGGAAGGGAAAGCCTTTTGCTCGCAAAAGGTTGCCCTTCCTGGATAACTTCCTGAATGCAGTATACCTACCGGTAGGTATAAAGACTGGCACTCACCTCGCAACTAAATACACAATCTCTGCATAAATATACAAACACCGACTTGATTATTGTTTTCCTTTCCGATACCTTATGCTTATCAGTGAAGCAATGGGGCTTCCTGCGCTTTTTCATGCACCTTGCCCTGACGCGAGGACCGTGACAACGCGCGGGGAGCCCCTTTTTTTGCCCGTTGGGCAATAGTTGCAAACTACGATCTTGAGGAGGAATGAGCAATGTGTGGAATCGTTGGCGCGTTTGACATCAAAAAAAATACGGAGCCATTCCGTAATCAGATCCTGAAAATGGCGAAGACCCTTCGCCACCGCGGCCCGGACTGGTCCGGCATTTATTCCGGCGACAAGGCGATTCTCGCGCACGAGCGGCTCGCGATCGTCGATCCCCTTTCGGGCAATCAGCCGCTCTTCAGCAAGGACGGCAAGCTCGCGCTCGCGGTCAACGGCGAGATTTATAACCACAAGGATATCCGCGCGAAGTTCGCCGGCAAATACGAATTTCTCACCGAGTCCGACTGCGAGGTAATCCTTCCATTATATCGCGAGTACGGCGCCGATTTCCTTGAGCACCTGAACGGCATATTCGCGTTCGCGCTCTATGACATCGAGAACGACCGATACATCATCGGGCGCGACCATATCGGCATCATCCCGCTGTATCAGGGCTGGGACGCCGAGGGCCGCTTCTACGTCGCATCCGAGCTTAAGGCGCTCGAGGGCGTTTGCACGGAGATCCGCGAATTCCTTCCCGGTACCGTGTTCGACTCGAAAACCGGGAAGACGACGACCTGGTACAAGCGAGACTGGATGGAATTCGACGCGGTCAAGGACGCGAAGACCAGTATCGCCGCGCTGAAGGACGCGCTCGAGGCGGCCGTAAAGCGCCAGCTCATGAGCGACGTGCCCTACGGCGTGCTCCTCTCGGGCGGGCTCGACAGCTCCGTCATTGCCGCGATCACGCAGAAGTACGCCGCTAAGCGCATCGAGTCAGATAGTAAAGAAGAGGCCTGGTGGCCGCGTCTTCACTCCTTCGCCGTCGGACTTGCGGGATCGCCGGACCTTATCGCGGCTAAAAAAGCCGCCGACTACATCGGCACCGTTCACCACGAGATTCACTTCACCGTCCAGGAAGGGCTCGACGCCATCCGCGACGTTATCTACCACCTGGAGACCTACGACATCACGACCATTCGCGCGTCGACCCCGATGTATCTCCTTTCCCGCGCGATCAAATCGATGGGCATCAAGATGGTGCTCTCGGGCGAAGGCTCGGACGAGCTCTTTGGCGGATACCTCTACTTCCACAAGGCCCCGAACGCGAAGGAACTCCACGAGGAGACGGTGCGCAAGCTTTCCAAGCTCCATCTCTACGACTGCCTCCGCGCGAACAAGTCGCTCGCCGCGTGGGGCGTCGAGGGCCGCGTTCCCTTCCTCGATAAGGAATTCATCGACGTCGCGATGACGCAGAACCCGAAAGACAAGCTCTCCGGCAAGGCGAGCGAGGCGTTCTCCGCCGACGGCAAGCCGCGCATCGAAAAGTGGATGCTCCGCGAGGCGTTCAAGGATATGCTCCCCGCGGAAATCGTGTGGCGCCAGAAGGAGCAGTTCTCCGACGGCGTCGGCTATAGCTGGATCGATTCGTTGAAGAAACTCTGCGAGGAAAAGGTGACCGACGAGCAGTTCGCGCGCGCCGCCGACCGCTACCCGATCAACCCGC
>DAOPXQ010000060.1:0-10622 GCA_035352395.1 Treponemataceae bacterium
CAAGTACCTCGCGTTCTCCACGGGCGCGTTCATCCCGCTCGTCGTTCTCATGATAGCTCTCGCGATCATGGGAGTCCCGCTCTACGTCGTCATCGGCGGTATCGCGTATCTCGCGTTCTCGCAGGGCGGCGGATACGTCGAGCAGCCCGCGCACGAGGCCTACACGATTCTTACCGACAAGACCATCATCACGATCCCGCTATTTACCATCGCGGGATACGTGCTCGCGAAGGGCAGCGCCGGCGAGCGCTTCGTCAGGTTCTTCAAGGCCCTGCTCGGAAGCGTCCGCGGTGGAACGGTTATCGCCGCGGTTCTCGTGGCGACGATCTTCACGACCTTCACCGGCGTATCCGGCGTCACGATCCTCGCGCTCGGTGGAATCCTTTCCTCCGTCCTCGTCGGCACCGGCTACAAAAAAGAGCACGCCGAGTCGCTGATCACGTCTTCGGGCGCGATCGGGCTTCTGTTCCCGCCGAGCCTCGCCATCATCATGTATGGCACGACGAACTATTTCTCCGTGAACGTATTCGACCTCTTCCTCGGGTCGCTCATCCCCGGGGCCGTCCTCGCGATCGCGATGATCACGATGGGCGTCATCAGGGATAAGGAAAAGAACCGACCCAAGTTCTCGCTTAAGGGCGTTTGGGACGGCTTCACCTATAGCTGGCTTGAGCTCTTGATGCCGGTTCTCGTTCTCGCCGGGTACTTCGCGGGATTCTTCTCGCTGGTCGAGGTCGCCTCGTTCGCGGCCGTGTACTCGATCATTCTCGAGACATTCATCCGCAAGGACCTGACGGTCAAAGGCCTCTTCAAGGCCGTGCTCGAGAGCATCCCCGTCTCCGGCGGCGTCCTTATCATCCTGAGCGCGGCCCGAGGGCTTTCGTTCTTCATGATCGACGCCAACATCCCGAACATGATCGCGGACGCGACGCTCGCGGTCGTCCACTCTAAGATCCTCTTCCTGCTGATCCTCAACGCGCTGTTGCTCGTCGTCGGATGCCTCATGGACATCTACTCGGCGATACTCATCATTTCTCCGCTGATCATTCCCGTAGCGGAGTCCTTCGGGATCAACCCCGTGCACATCGGCGTCATCTTCCTGATGAACCTACAGCTCGGTTTCCTTACGCCGCCCGTCGGAATGGACTTGTTCATCTCGTCGTATACCTTCAACAGACCGATCGGTTTCGTCGTGAAAAACATACTACCATTCCTCGCGATCCAGTTCCTGGTGCTAATGCTCGTCACGTACGTGCCTTGGTTCACCACGGCGCTGTTAGCCCTCTAACCTTAAACCCCGGCAATGCGCCGGGGTTTTTTAATACCCGCGGAACTATCAAGATTTAAAGATCGAACTCCAGCTGTCCGTCGGCATGGATCTTACCGACGATCGCGTCCGCGTCGAAACCCGCGGCCTGACCGGCGGATCGAGCGATGGGCAGGATTTGCGACGTCGCGTACCAAGCATAGTCGATCGGCGATCGTCGCAGGCTCAGGGCCTCGGGACCGTTAGCCGTCATCACGTACTCGACGATCCCGTACCGTTTCTTCCATCCCAACTGTCGCGCCACCTTGATGTGCGGCGGGGTCGACGCGACGTAGGAATCGGGATCGCGCCTGATCTTTTTTCGGTATACGAGACTTTCGTCGTATTCCCCTCGAAACAACCGGACGATACGCTCGCGAACGAACTGCCCAAGAATCTCCGGGGACGCGTCCCGAAAAACAAGCGCTAAAAGCTCGCGCTGAAAATCCCGGGCAAGCGGCGTATAGTCGCTCCTCGCCGCCTCCATCCCCTTGATCTCGACCCGTTCCGATCCCGCCTCTCGTATGCAGCCGGCGTATCCCTTCGCCCGGCCTCTGTCGTCGGCGGACGACTCAAGCCCCCCGCCGGTTCCTTGTCCCGCCTGCGAGGGCGACCGTAGCCTCGGTATAAAAAAACGGGTATAAAGTTTTTCGAAGCGAATCGATATAAACGATTCAAGATCCCAATCGGACCGAATCAGCGCCGCAAGGTCCGCGTTGAGCGAGGCCGCGAGAGACTCGCAATCCGCCCGGGCATCCCTACGAGCATCCGTGTCGGCGCTCTCTTTAACCAATTCCACGAATACAGAATCCGTATCCCCATACAGCACGCGGAAACCGCGCGACGCGAACCAATCCCGCGCGAAATGAAGGCAAGTTTTACCGAACGAGGTTATCGCGCCCGCGAGCTCGGTCCGCGCGTATCTGCAATTCTGCGCGCCTAAAACCCCATAAAATGAGTTCATGAGAATCTTATACACGTACGCCGCGGCGTCGTCCCCACGGTCAATGGCGGACAGTCGTTCGGTAAAATACTCCGCGATGAGCGAAGGCAAAATGCCCGGAGTACGCTCGAACAACGCGCCGTTCGGGGCGCGAATGGCGCCTTCTTTGGGGGCGCCGCCGAACGTCACGCGCTCATGCGCCAGGGGATCGATATTGAAGGTCCTGATCACGCTTGGGTACAAGCTCCGAAAATCAAACACCGCGACGTCCCTGAAGATCCCCGACATCGGTTCAAGCACGGTCCCGCCGGCCGCGCCGGAAACCGCGCGCGCGGTCTCAAGGTCAGGTTCCAGGACGCCCCTCCGCCAAAGCCCTTCCGAGTACACGCGCTCAAACGAGGCGACGCTCGTCCACGCCTTGTCGATCCCGGCGCCGGTCAGGGCCGCGCGCTCGATCGTATGGGATAGAAGATTTTTCTTCGCGATTATCTCAAGCACCAGTTCCGCGTCGTTCAGGCAGTACCTGCAGAACGAAAGAGGGTCCTCGGCATAAAGCCGATTCAATTCCTCGAGTTTGTCGGCGCCCGTCGACGCGACGGTTTTCCCCCTTCCTAGGACTGCCTGCGCGACGGTGTCGAGGGAATACGACTCGAACGAATCCTGACCGGTCCTAACGAGTCTGAGTCCGTCGAGTACCTGTCGCCCGGGAAGGAACGCGGACGCCGATCTTTTTACCGAGACCGCATCTTCCGTGCGTTCCGTTTCCGCGGGGAAAAACCGCCCAGCCTCGAGCGAGCGACCAAGGGCAAACGGAAGTCTATGCCTCTCAAAGGCCGCGGCGAGACGAGGAAAGTCGAAATCGATGACGTTCCATCCGGTAATGACGTCCGGATCCAGCGCCCTTAGGCGCTCGGTAAACGCGACAAGCAGTTCTCGCTCGCCGTCGTATATTTCGATATTCTCGTCGGGAATAGAGGAAGATGCCCATTTACCGGCAAACAGCAAAACGCCTTCGCGCGGACAATCCATGAATAAACCTATGGCGCGGATCTTTCCCGAAGGCTCTTCGGTCTCGATATCTAAGGATAATACGGTAAGCGGCGCGCGCGCCCCGTGATCCGCCTCGATAAGGCAATCCGCGAAAACGACGTCGACGCCATGGCCAGTCCGGGGATTGCCGGTAATCCTGATTCCCGCCCGAATCCCTTTGGAAATCAAGAAAAGTGCCGCGCCCTTATACCCCCGCCCAAATACCCGTATCCCCTCCCGGGAAAGAATGCCGACCGCCTTTTCGCGAGCGGTCTCGTTAGGCGCGACAAGCGAAACGCAGGGAGACCCGTCAAACGAGACGAAATCCGTCGGCGCAAGTGAAGCGGGCGATCCCCCCGAAGAAAGAACCTCGGAGGCCCTCGCCCCATCCCGTTCGGCCACGCACAGCGGACGCGCTAGCTCGGGAAACACGGCGGCGAAACTCCTGCCGTCCTCAAGTCTCCCGATGACGTTAACCCGCTTTCTCCGGGCGTCGAGATACGCGTGTACGATAAAACCTTTCGCGGATTCGCCTTCCATTAGCCTAGCGCCGCGAGAAACTCTTGACTTGCCTCAAGTGGCTGTCGACGAGATCGTTCACGACCGACATGCGATCGATTACGCGCTTGACGAGCGCGTCCAGCTCGGCGCCCTCGGTGTAGTCGGCGGGCGCGATGAAATCGACTCGGTTGTGCATCAAGAGATCCTCGACCTTCACCTTCTTACCCTTACCGTATACCGCGATGGAATGCCCGCCGTTTGCCTTAACGAGCTTCATGCACGGGACGTCCGTCATCCCGTCGCCTACGTAAATCATGTTTCGAAACGGCACGGGTCGCTCATCTTCCGCGACGAACCGGTTCAGGGCCTCGTCATCGGAGAAATCGAGGACGCCCTTGTTTATCCTGAACAGGAATTGCGTCTTCGTCGTGTAATTCACCGAGACGAGCGGCCAATCCGCCACCCCGTTCGCGTCGTAGTGAAACTCGCACGCGTAAATCTTGCGAAACTCGTCGCGAAGTTCCGAGCCCTCGATGATTTCCTTCAATCCCGACGAAATGATGTAGTGCTCTACCGCGACGCCGCGGGACTGCCCGTATTCGGTGATGCGCCCAAACCACTCGCGCACGCCCGGGAAAAAATCGATGTTCTCGCCCATCTTGACGAAGTTCTCGCGCCTGATCGGGCGCTCGGCCTCGCGGGCCTTCTTGAGCATTAGGTACATGTACGCGAGAATACGGTCCATGCCTCCCGACGAGAGCCTACCCGCCTCTTCCCAAAAAGCCTTGGCGGTGATCCCGAGATCGGGAATAAAACTATACTCCTGCATGTCGCGCGTGCAGAGCGTCTTGTCGAAATCGTACATTATCGCCGCGACCGGCTTGTCTTTTCCCTTGCTCATCTTAACTCCCATTCTGTACCGCCCGCGCGCTACTGTCAAACGGTTCCCGATATGCTAGAATCCACGTCCGGAGATTTTGATGATAGAGACGCTTCTGATCGCGCTTAGCCTTTCGATGGACGCATTCGCCGTTTCGGTATCCTCCGCGGCATGCTCAAAGGGACTCAGCCGTCGGCACATGCTGCGCGCGGCGTTCGCCTTCGGCCTTTTCCAGTTTCTCATGCCGCTCGCCGGTTGGTTCTTGGGCTCGGCCTTCAAGGGCCCGATCGCCGCGTTTGACCATTGGGTCGCGTTCGCGCTTCTCGCGTTCGTCGGAGGCAAGATGCTCTTCGAGGTGTTCGAAGAATGGAGACATTCGCCAAACCGCGCCTCCTGCCCAGCCGAGGATGAAACCGCGAAACGGGACCTTTCAAGCAAGAGAATCGTGTTGGCGCTCGCGGTGGCGACGAGCGTCGACGCGCTTGCCGTCGGCATGAGCTATTCGCTGATCGGGAAGGCCGCGTTTCAGCCCTCCGCCGTTATTGGCATCGTAACGTTCCTTATCTGCTGCGCGGGTTTTTTCTTCGGAAAGAAGCTCGGCCTACTATTCGGCCTTTGGGCGGAGATCGCCGGCGGCGTCGTACTCATAGGCATCGGCGCGCGAATACTCTTCTCCCATATCTGCGCGGGAATCTGACGGGTCGCGGGCCCGCGAGCATCACGCGAGAAAGCAGCGGACCCGATGCCCCTCGCCAAGGTCGCGGTACTCGGGCTTGCTCGCCCGGCAACGCGGCTCGGCCAGTGGGCAGCGAGGGGCGAACGGGCAACCGATCGCGACGCCTCGCCCCGGTTCCTCGCGTACGCCGGCAATGATGGGATCCGCATTCCCAACTCCGGCGACGGACGCGAATAAAAGCCTTGAATAGGGGTGCCGCGCGTCGCGATAGAGTTCGCGCGCCGGGGCTTCTTCCATCATTTCCCCGCCGTACATTACCCCTATCCTGTCGCAGAAATAACTAGCGACCTTCAGGTCGTGCGCGATGAACAGCATCGAGAGCCCGCGCGCTTCGCGAAGGTCCAGCAACAAGTTGAGAATCTGACCCTGAATCGAAACGTCGAGCGCGGAGACGACCTCGTCGCAGATCAGCAATTCAGGCTCAAGGAGTAACGCGCGCGCGATCGAGATCCTCTGCCGCTGACCGCCGGAGAACTCCGTCGGCCTACGGTCAAGGTCGCCGGCGCTAAGCCCGACTTCCTCCATTATTCGCGCCGCGGCGTCCCTCGCGTCGCGCTTACCGCCCCATTTCGTCGACCAGCGATAACCCGAAAGCAGCACGTCCGCGACGGACATCCTTGGGTTTAACGAGCGAGCGGGATCCTGAAACACGTACTTCACCCGCTCACGATAAGCCGAAAGTTCCTTACCGGCGAGCGCGCGAACGTCGGTCCCTCCAAACGATATCGTTCCCTCGTCGGCTTCGTACATCCTCACGAGGAGCCGCGCGGTCGTCGTCTTTCCGCAGCCAGACTCGCCGACCAGACCGTATGTCTCGCCCTCGCCTATCGAGAACGACACGTCGTTTACCGCGTATACGAAATCCCCGTAATGGGCGAAAAACCCCGCTTCCTTGCTGAAGCGCTTTTTTAGTCCGTGAATCTCAAGCGAGCTCATCGCGCTTCCTCCCGTTCAAGAACGCACCGCAGGGCGCCGGATTCGGGCGGGCCGGAATCCCTCGGCCGCAAAACGGGAATGGCCTCCGCGCACCGTCGCTCGGCAAGGCCGCACCTCGGCGCGAACGGGCAACCCGGTTCCGGGCTCGATGGGTCGGGTACCCTTCCCGGGATCGACGCAAGCCGCGCGATCGAGCGGTGCGAGCCGAATTGCGGCGCGGCGCCGAGAAGGGCCTTCGTGTACGGATGTATGGGCGAGGCTATAACGTCGGCCGCTTTCCCGCTCTCCATCACGAGTCCCCCGTACATCACCATGATTCGGTCCGATATATCGGCCACGAGGTCGATATTATGGCTAATGAAAATAATCGATATCTTCCGGGTGTCTCGGATTTCCCTTAGTAAGGCGACGATCTGGGCCTGAATCGTCACGTCAAGCGCCGTCGTCGGCTCGTCGGCTATCAGTAAATCGCATCCCTGCGCGAGCGCGAGCGCGATGCCGATGCGCTGAAGCTGACCGCCCGAGAATTGATGGGGGAATCCAGAAAGCCGCTCGCGGGCATTGGAGAGTCCGACCTCCTCGAGAAGCGCGGTAGCCCTCCGCGCGGACTCCTCGCGAGAAATCCGCGGGTCCGTATTCCTGAAGGTTTCGAGAAACGCGCTTTCCATGGTCTGGAGGGGATCGTAAGACCTTCCGGGTTCCTGAAACACCATGCCGATCCGCTTGCCGCGATACGCGCGGAGCGCCAAGGGGCCAAGCCCTAATAGCTCCATGCCCTCAAGATTCACCGAACCGGATACGCTCGCGTTCGAGGGGAGCAAGCCCGGTATCGCGGACGTTGTGACGCTTTTACCGGAACCGCTCTCGCCGACGATTCCAAGAATTTCCCCCCGCGCGAGCGCGAAGCTCACGCCTCGCACGGCGCGCACGGCGCCGAACGAAACCCGCAGATCCCGCACGCTCAGGAAATTCTCCGACGAAATATCCATGTATTCGCCGCTGGTTGACGCGCATACGCTCGCAGCCGGTTCCAGAGCCGGTTCCCCCGCCGGTTGCGCCTCCGGAACCTTACCCTTGCGCTTTCCAAACAAGAACCTTCGCGGAAATACCACATGATAGGGATCAAGAAAATCCCGTAGCGCGTCGCCGAGGAAATTAAACGCGAGCGTCGTCGCGAGGAGAAGCCACACGGGAGTGAGCAGCCAGGGATAGTTCTTAAGGTTATATACCGTCGATATATCCCTCTTGATCAGCGAGCCCCAGCTCACTGCCGGATCGACGATGCCGACGCCCAGGTAAGAAAGCGTCGTCTCGCTCATTATGAAACCAGGCACGCTCAGCGCCACGCTGACGATCAACAGGCTCGCCATCTGCGGGATTATGTGACGGAAGATAATCACGAGCGAAGGCACGCGCTCGAGCCGCGCGTTAAGCACGAACTCCTCGCGCTTAATCGAGTGCACGAGGCCGCGAATGGTCCTCGCCATTCCCGGCCAACCGACCAGCGACAGTATCAGCGTGATGGTCATATAGGATTGTCCCGAGTCCATCGAGCTCCCAAGAAGGGATCGCAAGAAGAGAATCAGGTACAGTCCGGGAATCAGCATGAAGAACTCGGAGAACCTCATGATCCCCCAATCGGCCGCGCCGCCGAAATATCCCGCGAGCCCGCCGAAGACGACCGCGAGCAATAGCGCGATCGCCGTCGCGATAAAGCCTATCGTGAGCGATATGCGGCTGCCGTACACGATGCGCGAAAATAGATCTCGGCCCAGGCTGTCAGTACCCATTAGGAAAACGGGATATCCCCCGTCGGCCGTCGCGAAAAGATGACGATCGCAGGGCACGATCCCCCAAAGGCGATAGGGGACGCCTTTCGCGAAAAACCTTACGGGACTGTACGAGTCCTTAATGCGCACGTATTTCCAGGTTACGGAATTAACCACGCGCGTTTCCTGAACCCGTATGCCGCTCGAGGTTACGCGAACGTTAGGGGGATTAAAGGTCTTTCCCTCGAACGTCATGGTCTGCGGGTAAGGGGCGACGAATTCGGCCATCGCCATCGCGAGATACAGGACGCAAAGGATCGCGACCGACGCGATGCCCAACGGGCGTTTCCTTAAAAAAGACGCAAAGCGGGTCATTCTTTTCCGTACCTTATCCTCGGATCTACGAGGGCGAGCGCTATGTCCGCCAGAACCATGCCAAGCAGGACCAAAAACGAAATGAACATGATATTCGCGAGGACGAGATTAACGTCCTCCTGCATCACCGCCTCGTACATCAATCGGCCGATCCCCGGATACGCGAATATGATCTCGAGCACGAGCGATCCAGAAAAGAGACCCGCGAGGAGGTTCGCGCTTCCCGTGATGTAGGGATTCAGCGTGTTCCGGAACGCATGGTTGAAGTACACCCGAAACTCCCCGATGCCGCGCGCGCGCAGGCTCGTAACGTACGGCTGGCCCAGTTGGTCGAGCATCGTCGCGCGAATCATCCTCATCGTGCCGCCAACCTCGACGAGAAACGCCGATAAGAGCGGCAAGAAAACGTGATGCGCGTAACTGAAGGTAAACTTGATCGGGGCCTCTGCGAACGGAAAATCAGGATAACCCGTCACCGGGAAAAGCCCCGAGACCGACGCGAAAAGCTGAAGCAGGATCAGCAGCAGGATTCCCGGGAACGCGTGAAGCGTCAGCGCCGCGAACGTCGCGACGAGGTCGGTTCGCGTTCCCACCTTCGACGAGAAAAATACGCCGAGCGCGAACGAGAAAATCGTTATGAATACGAGCGATATCAGGTTAAGCAGAATCGAATTCGCGAGTCTCGTCCCGATCAGGAACAGAACCGGCGCGCGCGACACCAGGCTCGTGCCAAGGTCGTGATTCACGAAAACCCTTTTCAGCCATCGGAAGTATTGCGCGTAAAACGGCTTATCGAGCCCCAGCGAGGCCCGCGTCGCCTCTATTTGCTCGGCGGTCAGCGTCCTGTCGGCCTTTGTTCCGGCGTCGGCTCCGGAGAAAACCTGCTGCATCACGACCTGATCGACGATGTCCCCGGGCGCGAGCTCCATTAGGCCGAAGATGGCGAAACCCAGAACGAACAGGATTGCCGCCATCGTCGCGAACCTTCCCGCGATATACGAGATAAGGGGCATCCGCTTCCTGAACGTGAAGAAAGGCCGCATCGCGACATGCATAATATTCGATACTTTCATGCTATTCCCTCACCCAGGCGTGATCGGTCGCCAACCCGCCGATATTATCGAAATATACGTTGGATAAATCCATTCGATTGCTTATCGCGCTGAACCCATAAGGCCTGACCGTGTAGATGATCGGGCATTGCTCAAGGATCAACTCCTGATACTCGTCCCATATCTTCCAGGCCTTTGCCTTGTCCACGGTTTTTTGGCCTTCGCCATACAGGACGTCAACTCGCGCCTCCCATTCGGTCGCGGGTTTCTTCTGGAGCGGGTTCCACATATGGAGGTTTCCCGACGAGGGCCACACGTTCGACCCGCCGGAAGGCCATATGTTTCCGCCAAACAATATGAGCATCGATTCCCAATTATAGGTCGAAGTAAGTTCCTCCACGACCTTCTGAAAGTCGAGGGTCCGAACGTTCAGGGTTATGCCGATCTTCTTGCACTCGTCGGAGAGGATCATCGCCGTATCGCTCATCTCCACGCTATCGGAGTAAGTAACGAGATCGAACTTTACCTCGTTGCCGGAAGAGTCCCGCATCGTTCCCTCGGCGTCGCGCCTCATCCCGATCGACTCGAGCAGGCTTAGCGCGCGGTCCCGGTCAAACAGGTACTTATTCGTGATCTTCGGGTTATAGAACGGGTTCGGCTCGCTGAACAGCGTCAGCGCAGGTACCCCGAGCCCTCGGTATACCTGCTCGATCATCCTGTCCCTGTTAACCAGGCAGCTCATGGCCTGACGGAATTCCTTTTTCGTAAACCAATTATAGTTCGGTTCCGCCGAGTGCTTTGGGTTTTGGTTAAAGGTCCAAAAATAGGACGACAGAGACCCATCGTTGACGAAGACCGTGTAGTCGCCGGACTTTTTGTTAACCAGGTCGTCAAGGTTCTCGGAGGTAATCGTGAAGGAGTCGATCTTGCCCTGCTTAAAAAGGAGGAGCTGCGTGTTTCGATCCGGGACGATCTGTATCACCTTCTGCTCGAAGTACGGGATCGATATGGCGGCTAGGTCTTTCTTCCAATAATCCTGGTTGCGCGCGTACACGAGTCGCTGTCCCTGCGAGTATTCCTTTAATCGCCACATTC
>DAOPXQ010000061.1:0-10440 GCA_035352395.1 Treponemataceae bacterium
CGACGCGAGCTTGCGACTGGCCTCAGATATTATCGGATCCCTAAATAAAACCTCCTTGGGCTGTTGCGCTTATGCGTTACGGGGGTACAATCCAAGACAAATACATGAGGTGATCGGTCCTGAGTTGGGCATAACCGATAAAATGGTATATAAATCACTATCGATGCATAATATCCCGACTATTGTAGGGTATTTCAACTCGCTGGCTAAAGAACTAGGGGATATGACCAATGGGAATTAATGCTTTCTATTTGGTTCTGATCTTTTTAATCTTTCGCTTTCCGATAAATAAAAGCGTGAAAATAACGGTAGTGCTTGTCCTATCACGTTTTGCGCTCACATTCCTTGCCCTCACATTGGTCATTAATGGCGAAACTATGTGGGTTATCCTATCGTTATTTCTTTGCTGCCTTACGTTGGATACCATCGCGTTGATCTACTGTAAAGGTAGCCACTTACTCAAGGTTTTGTCAGCCGTAATATGCGCGATGACTATCTGGATGATCGTGCGCGCGCTTGAGCTGGACTTGGGCGATACGCTGATGAAAAGCGAGATTTTGCCCTTAATGGAGCGGATCTGGTTAGTGAAAGAAAAAACGATTGAGAGTGGGCTCAAAAATTTGGTTGGCGCCTATGTTTCAATGTTTATAGTGAATGATCTTGTATTGTTTGTATTGGGATGCAGTAAGAATAAAGAGAAAAATCTCGAGCAAACAGAAAAAAGCGAAAAACTGATTAAAATGGGAAAATGGATTGGTCCGCTTGAACGCGCAATAATGTATATTTTGATTGTTACTGGTAATTTGAGCTCGATTGGTTTCGTCATTGCCGCAAAGGCTTTGGCCAGATTTAAGGAATTGGAAAACAAGGATTTCGCCGAATACTTCTTAGTTGGAACGCTTTCATCCGTTGCCGGGACGTTGGTCGTCGGCTTTCTGTTTAAGTAACCTTGCTTTAATTAATAAACGACGGTAAAGCCTGATTTGTCCGTGGCTTTAACGGGCGTTACCGTTACGCGGTCGACGCGGGAGTAGGGTGGGCCGGCCTTGAGGGCCTCGACGAAAGCGTCGAGGCTTTTTTTGTCGCCTTGGGCTAGGGCCTCGACGTCGCCCGAAGGGAGATTGCGGACCCAGCCCGCGATGCCGTAGCGGCGAGCTTGGCGGACGGTCCAGGCGCGGAAGCCGACGCCTTGCACGAGGCCGCTCACCGTGAGGAGAGCGGCGCTTCGCGAGATTGGCGGAGTCGGCGTAACGCGGTCGGCTGGGCCCTCCATCGCCTGTCTTACTTAATAACCTTGATCCATCCGTCCGGCGCCTTTAGGCGGCCCATCTGGATGCCCGTCAGCGTGTCATAGAGCTTCTTGGTGACGGGACCCATCTCCTGCATGCCGCTCGGGAACTTGATCTCCTTGCCGTGGTCCACGACCATGCCGACGGGAGAGATGACGGCCGCGGTGCCGCAGAGGCCGCATTCCGCGAATTCGACGAGCTCGGAGAGGTGAACATCGCGCTCCTCGACCTTCAGCCCGAGGTAGTCCTTGGCGACGGTCATCAGAGAGCGCCTCGTGATGGACGGGAGGATCGTGGGCGATTTGGGCGTGACTACCACGTTGTCCTTGGTGACGAAGAGGAAGTTCGCGCCGCCGGTTTCCTCGACCTTGGTGCGGGTCGCTGCGTCCAGGTACATGTTCTCGTCGAAGCCTTCGTGATGCGCGGTGACGATGGCGTGAAGGCTCATCGCGTAATTGAGGCCGGCCTTAATGTGGCCGGTGCCGTGGGGCGCGGCGCGGTCAAGGTCGCACACGCGGAGCTTAAGGGGCTTGGCGCCGCCCTTGAAGTACGGGCCGACGGGGGTGCAGAAAATCCTGAACTGATATTCCTGCGCGGGCTTGACGCCGATGACCGGCGAGCTGCCGAACATATACGGGCGGATATAGAGCGTGGCGCCCGAGCCGTAGGGCGGAACGTAGGCCTCGTTTGCCTTGACGACCTCCACGACGGCGTCGATGAAGCGGTCCTTGGGGAACGCGGGCATCTCGAGGCGGAGCGCGGAGGCTTCCATGCGCTCGGCGTTAAGGTCCGGGCGGAAGGTGACGATGTGGCCGTCGCCGGTGGTGTATGCCTTGAGTCCCTCGAAGCAGGTTTGCGCGTATTGAAGGACGCCGGCGCACTCGCTTATGGCAATCGTGGCGTCGGAGGTAAGGGCGCCCTTATCCCAAGCGCCATCGCGAAAGTTGGAAACGAAACGCTTGTCGGTCTCGATGTACCCAAAACCGAGGTTTGACCAGTCGACATCTTTCTTGTCCATGTTTTATCTTCCTCCATCGTTGATGCGTAACTATAGCCTGATTACGCGCGAATTTAAAGTAGCGGACGCTTCGGTCTTGAAGTTTCGGCCCTTCGCGGGTAATATGATATATTCATCACAAGCGAGGACACTATGGCCATTAACTGCGGTATCGTGGGACTTCCGAACGTCGGCAAGTCGACAATCTTCTCGGCGCTGACCAGCGCTCCGGCCGAGGCCGCCAACTATCCCTTCTGCACGATTAACCCCAACGTCGGCATCGTCGACGTTCCCGATTCACGTCTCGCGTTCCTCGCTCAGGCGTTCAAGCCGAAGAAGACCGTTCCCGCGGCCGTCGAGTTCGTCGACATCGCGGGGCTCGTCAAGGGCGCGTCCAAGGGCGAGGGCCTCGGCAATCAGTTCCTTTCGCATATCCGCGAGGTCGGCGTCATCGCGCACGTCGTTCGCTGTTTCGAGGATACGGACATCATTCACGTTAACAATAAAGTGGACCCCGCGAGCGACATCGAGACGATCAATATCGAGCTCGCGCTCGCCGATCTCGACACCGTGGAAAAGCGCGCCGACAGGGCGACCCGCGCCGCGCGCGTGCAGGGCAAGGACGCGCAGAAGGAATCCGAGATCGTGCTCGCGGCGATCGCCAAGATTCGCCCGCTTTTGGAAAACGGCCGTCCCGCGCGCGAGGCCGAGCTTTCCGACGACGAGCGGCTCGCCATCTACGACTGCCACTTAATCACCATGAAGCCGCAGCTCTACGTCTGCAACGTGGACGAGGCCGGCATGAAGAACGGCAACGCGCACATCGAGACCGTGCGGAAGGTAGCCGCCGCCGAGGGAGCCGACGTCGTCGTCATCTGCGGTAAGTTCGAGGCCGAGCTCGCTGACCTGGAAAGCAACGAGGAGCGGCTCGCGTTCCTCGAGGAGATCGGCCTGAAGGAGAGCGGGCTCACGAGCCTCGCGCACGCGGCGTATCACCTTCTTGGCATGCGCACGTTCTTTACCGCCGGCGAGGACGAATGCCGCGCCTGGACGATTCACGCGGGCGATACCGCGCCGAAGGCCGCGGGCGTGATCCACACCGACTTCGAGAAGGGCTTTATTAAGGCCGAGGTATACAGCTTCGACGATTTCGTTAAATACGGCACCGAGCAGAAGATCCGCGAGGCGGGACGTCTCCGCCAGGAAGGCCGCGATTACGTCGTCGCCGACGGCGACATTATATTCTTCAAGTTTAACGTGTAACGCCAGGAGGGTTCGCCATGGGTAGAAAAGCGGGCGGCTTTGCCGCGATCGCGCCGAAAGCGCTTTCCAATGCGCTTTGCGCAGTTCTTTGCGTCGCGTTTTGCGCCGCGGTTTTCTCGTGTTGCGGAAAGGTGGGGGGCACGGCTTCTAAGTCCGCGGTTCCCGCGGGAATGACCCTTGCGTGGTCGGACGAGTTCGACGCGGATGGCGCGCCCGACAAGACGAAGTGGGACTACTCGACCGGCGGAAACGGCTGGGGAAACGGCGAGGCGCAAAACTACACCAACGCGAGGGAAAACTCGTACGTCGCGGACGGCGCCCTTACGCTGCGAGCGGTGAACAAGGGCGGGCTGTGGACGAGCGCCCGGCTGAAGACCCAATACAAGGCCGAGTGGACGTACGGCTATATCGAGATTCGCGCGCGCTTGCCCAAGGGAACGGGAACCTGGCCCGCGCTTTGGATGCTTCCGACATTCAATAAGTACGGCGCCTGGCCGAGGTCGGGCGAGATAGATATCGTCGAGCTTGCCGGTTCCGAGCCAAACGTCATACATACGACGTGCCATACGGCTTCGCGTAATCCCGGCCTGGGAAACCAGATAACCCGCGTCGATACGCTTAAGGGGGCGTCGTCCGGATTCCACACGTATGGCGTTGAGTGGAACCCCTCGTACCTGCAATGGTACGTCGACGGCAAGCCGTTCCACCGCTACGATAATCCCGGCACCGGAGTCGCCGAGTGGCCGTTCGACAATCCTTTTTATCTCATCATGAACCTCGCGATCGGGGGAACCTTCGGCGGAAAGAATGGAATCGACAAAAAAATGAAAGAGGCGAAGTTGGTCATCGATTACGTTCGGGTCTATCGATGATTTTCTAGGGCACTAGGCCCGTTCGCGCGCTATAAACGGTTCCGGAGGCTTATATGGATTTCCGGTGCCGTTTTTTTTTGCGCGCGCTTTGCGCTTTCTGCGCGTTGTGCGCGACGGTATTTTTTCTGTCGTGTTGCGAGGGCGGGCTATCGCGCGCGTGGACGCATGGCGATCGAATCGCCGTGATGAACTGGAACGCGCAAGGATTTTTCGACGCGACTGAAAGCGGCGCAGAGTTTGCAGAGTATCGCGGGCGCGATAGCGATTGGTCCCCGGAACGCTACTCCGAGCGGCTCGACCGGCTGCGCGAGGCGATTCTACTCGTTGGCTCGCGCGCGGGGTACGGCGGGGACCGTGGCCCCGACATCGTTGTGCTCGAGGAGATCGAGAGCGAGTCCGTGATCCGCGACCTGTGCAACCGCATGCCGCGAAACGCGGGCTACGCCCACGCCGCATTCGTGCAGCCGGGCGAGGGCTGCTCCTTCGGAAACGCAGTGCTGTCGCGGTATCCCGTCCTTTCGGTCTCCGCGCACTCGGTCGGCGCCACCGACGAGAACCTGCGCCCGATCCTTGAGGTATCGCTCGACGTGAGGGGAAAGGAACTCGTCGTGTTCGCCTCGCATTGGAAATCAAAGGGTGGGAGCGGAGTCGCGCGAAAGGACGAGGAGTCCCCTTTCTCCGACATTCGCGCCATGCAGGAAGAGGTTCTCGCCGAACGAATCCGGCAATTGGAATACGCGAAGCCCGACGCCTACTGGATTGCCTGCGGCGATTTTAACCAGAAGCCGGAGGAATTCCGCGCTATGAGCGCGTATCAAAACGCATGGTCGGGGAATGTACCCGCGGGCGCGGATTCCGGCGGTGTGGATTCCGTCGTCAAGTTTGGTATCCCGGATGGATCCTATTGGTATGACGGGGAGTGGGAACGGATCGACCATTTCTTCTATCCATCGGGCGATCGTCCATCGGCGCCGAGCTCAATCAGGCCAATCGCCTTTCAGCCTATCGCCATGAGACCATTCGTCGACGAGGCTGGGCATCCCGACGGCTATAAGCTTTTTTCGGGGAAAGGGTATTCCGATCATCTGCCGTTGCTGCTGATTCTCGAGCGAGGAGATTGACGTTTCCCCGGGATACGATACAATCATGCCATGGGTACTTCGCAAAAAAAGCGTTCTTTCTTCGGGACCGTCAGGGTCTCGCTGTTCGTCGCGCTCGCGGTAGTCGTGGGCCTTCCGCTCGCGTGCGCGGGCATTTCGCTGATCGGTCGGATGGATCCCGCGTCGCTCATTCGTCCATCGCGGCTCGCGCATATTCACGTGAGCGATACCGTGCGAGCCGCCGACAGGATGCTCGCGCACGAGCCCCTGTCCGAGGTCCTTGCCGATCCGTCATTCGCGTCGGCGGCCCACGCCGCGTCTTGGACTCGGGAGTCGGGCATACTGCGAAACCCCATAGTGCGTTTCCTTGGCCGCGGCTCGCTCGACGCGGGGGCGTACTCCGACGGTTCCTGGCTTGCCGCGTATGACGCGGGTTTCGTCTCTCCCCTCCTGCGCGCGCTCCCGTTGTTCAAGGGTTCACTCGGCGAGTATGGGATCGCGTACGAGCCCGAAAAGGGGCGTTTCGTGTATGGAGCGGGCACGAGGTACGAGGCGTATATCTCGTCTCGCGCGAATCTATTGATTGCGTCGAACAGGGCCTCGCGGCTTGAGTCCGCCTTAGAAGACGCCGGCGCCGCGCCGGAATCCGCAGGCAAGGCAGAGCCCGCGCCCGAGAAATTCCAACTGACCGATTCGGACGTGTCGGTCCTCGTTTCGTCGCGTGACGCGCTTGCCGCCCTTTCCGCCGCGGACAACTCCGCTCTCGCGTTCATTCGGAAGATCGGGATGCCCGATCAAGTGGAGATCGGTATATCCGTCGGCGAGAAAAGACTGGACGTCGACGCGCTCCTTGCCGTCGATCCCGCGAAGGGCGGGCTCTCGGCGCTGCTAGGCCGCGATTCGGGAATACCCGAGTCCTTCGCCAATATACCGTCAACGGCCCAGTACTACACGCTCCTTTCCGCCGGAAGCCTTGAGGAGGTTATCGCGGCGGCGCGCGCGCTCGAGCCCGATCGCGTCGACTCCTTGGTGGATCGCGCCGAGTCCGCGTGCAAGTCCTTGTTCGGGACGGGACTTTCCGATCTCGTGTACTCCTGGACGGGAAGCGAGTTCGCCGTTCTGGGGCTGGAGGGAAAGCCGAAGCCCGTATTCGCCATCCGCGTAAAGAACGAAAAAAAACGAAAGGAATCGTTTGATCGGATATTCTCGTCATTTGCCGTCGACGAGGATTCGACGGTCGTCATGGACGGGATGTCGATTCCGCGCATAGCGGTACCGGACTATCTCCTGGGATTGCTTTCCATTTTTGGGATCGAGATACCCGCTCCGTATTACGCCGTGCGCGAGGGCTTCCTGTTCGCGTCGGAGTCGCCGGAGAATCTTTTCGCCGTCGTTACGGCCTTACGGAAAAACGAGGCGCTGCCGCGGCAGGAAACGTGGAAGAGGCTGACCGAGAGCCGCGACATGCGCTCGTCGATGAGTCTTTTCTATTCGCTTGACCGAACGACGCCTTTTTTTCTGCGGGGCAAGACTCAGGCCCATCGCGTGCTGAGGGTTTATCGTCAGGGCTTGGCGTCGTTGTCCGCTCGCGACGGCATGCTCCGCG
Source organism: Treponemataceae bacterium (assembly GCA_035352395.1). Lineage (GTDB taxonomy): Bacteria > Spirochaetota > Spirochaetia > Treponematales > Treponemataceae > Teretinema. Next base: position 7,128 of record DAOPXQ010000061.1, read on the forward strand.
TTTCCCTCTCGATGGTTTCAGGCGCCGGAAAAGGCCTTGTGCCCGTTCCGGGTTTTCCGGTGGAATTGGGCGGTCGAACGTCGGGACGAGTCGATGGGCTTGAGTTCGGGAAGAAAGGGCAAAACCGTTTATTCTCCATCCTTGACGGAACGAGGGCGATATCCGTGGATCCCGCGTCCGGTAAGGTTTACGAGCTTTCCGGCGTCGAGGCCGCATGGTGCGTACCCGCGCCTTCGCTTAAGCCGCGCGACGCGCGCGATGCCTCCGCGTGGGTCGTATCCTTGGACGGAACGGCGACGCTCGTCGATGGGGACATGGTTCCGCAGGCGGGATTTCCCATTAAGCTCGGCGCGAGAGTCTCTTGCCAGCCCGCGGAGTCGGGAGGAAAGCTGTATCTCCCGGACGCGAACGGGGCGCTCAACGTCGTGGACTCAACGGGCTTAATCGAATCCACGCCGCTTCCGTTCTCGGAACCGCTTCGGTCTCCCCCGAGTTTCCTCGCGGAACGCGGTACAATCTATATTGCCGCGTATCCCAAGGGATTTTCCGGTAAGCTGTGGTTGCTGGACGCCGATGGGAAGGCGCGCGATGGTTGGCCCGCCGAGCTCAATGGGATCGGCTTTGGGTCTCCCGTCCTCGCCAAAAATGGATCGGGTGTCCTTGTCGCGTTTCTGACGCAGGCCGGAGACCTTTCTGTTTTTGACGCCGAGGGTTATAGCCTTTCGGGTTTTCCCGTTCGCCTTCCAGGCGTTTTTTACTCGCAACCGGCGATGGGCGATGGCGTATTTTGGGCCGTGTCGTCCGACGGGACTCTTTTCAAGGTTGGGCTGGATGGGTCAATTCAGAGTCAGGCAATTCCCGGCATGACCGCGGAGGAAGGCGGCGTCTCGACGTTAGACGTCGACGGTGACCGAGTTCCCGAGGTTTTCGCGTATGGCGACGGGAACCTTTTATACGGATACACCGCGTCGTTCGCCCTTCTTGACGGATTCCCTCTACCGATTTGGGGTCGGCCATATTTTAGCGACTTTAACCGCGACGGCAAGCCTGAATGCTCCGGCGTGGGACTCGATAACTCACTGCGTAGTTGGCAGTTCAAGTAGGTGAAAATGATCATGCGCCCCATTGTCCTTAGTGCGTCGGTTTTACTGGTCGCCTCGCTCTCGTTTATGTCGTGCGCATCCTTGCAGAGGGACGTGAAGGTCTCGGCCGCGGGCGAACCGCTCATGGCGGCGCTCTCCGACGTATCGTTACGCATCGTCGCGTTGGACGCCCTTAGTGCCCATGGCGCGCGCGACACGCGCGATATGCGCGAGGTTCGCGAGTCGGTGACTTCGCTTGAGCGCTCGGCCGTTCGCGACGCTGCGTTCGAGGCGAGCTTAGCGGCATGGTCCGGCCGATTGTTCCTTCTTGAGGGACGGCGCGCGGACGCGGAGGCACGGCTTAAGCGCGCCGCGCAAATGGACGTCGCGGATATCGCGGTTATCGTGCTGAAGTCCCGATTGGAAACCGATTCGGCAAAAAGGCTCGCGTTGTTGGACGCGGAGATCGCCGTCTCCGACGACTCAGGGACGCTCGACGTCGAGAAGGCCCTGGCGATGCTTGGGCTCGGTCGATACCGCGAAGCCGTGGCTCTTTTTGACGAGGCCTTTCCGAAGCTTCCCCGCGTATATGCCGAAACGTATCGCACGCTTCGAGACAACGCGTGGAATATGAGGAACGCGGGCGACGGCGCGTCGGCAACGGCGGCGGCGATTCTCTCGCGCTCGGCAGTTACCTGGCGCGACACCCTGGACCTAACGCTTGAGGAGACGGATCTTCTCGCCGGGTATGTCGACGGCGCGAATGCCGCTTCTCGCGAGGCTCTATTCGAGCGCTTGCTCGATCGGGGAATCGCGCCGTCGCGAAAGTTTACCGACGGTAAGTACGCCGATGGCGGCGACGCCCGTTCCGCGAGGCGAATCGCGGAACGGATGGGTGAGCCGATTATGCGCGCCGACGCGGCATGGTTCCTTTGGCATCTATACGCCGGACTGCGCGGAGACCCGACGCTTCTTTCCCGCTACTCGCGAAGCCTCGCCGAGCGACACGCGACCGCGAGCCCCGTGCCCGACGTACCGTCGTCCTCGCCGTTTTTCGATTCGGCGTTGGGGTGCGTCGAATGGGAATTCATGTCCCTCGTGGACGGCGTTTCGTTTAAGCCCGAGAAGACCGTGGATGGCGCGTCGCTGTTACGGATGCTACAACGCCTAGAGAAATAAAAAAAACCGCCCCAGCCGAAGCCGAAGCGGTTTTAGGAAGGTAGGGCCCGGGGCAGGGAACCCTTTGGCTTGTAACCAAAGGGTTCCTTCCCCGGATGTTTACTTGTTCAACCTAGCTTCCAGAGCGTCGAGTTCCGCGGAGAGTTCCTTCGGAAGGTGAGCGCCGAACTTCGCGTAGTGGTTCTCGCGAATGTCCTTGATCTCCTTCTTCCAGCCCTCGATATCGACGGAGGTGATCTTCTTCATGTCATCGGCGGAGACATTCAGCCCGGTAAGGTTGAGCGCGCCATCCTTCGGCATGTAACCGATCGGGGTGTCGATGGCGTTATCGGCGCCGTCGCAGCGGTCGAACACCCAGGCGAGAACGCGGCTGTTATCGCCGTATCCGGGCCATATGAACTTGCCGGCCTCGTTCTTGCGGAACCAGTTGACGTAGAAGATCTTGGGGAGCTTGTCCTCTGTGGTCTTCTTTCCGATGCTGATCCAGTGAGCGAAGTAGTCGCCCATGTTGTATCCGCAGAAGGGGAGCATGGCGAAGGGGTCGCGGCGAACCTGTCCGACCTGGTCGGAGATGACGGCCGCGGTCACTTCGGAACCGACGATCGAGCCGAGGAACACGCCGTGGTTCCAGCTCTTGCTCTGGTGAACCAGCGGGATGGTGGACGGGCGGCGTCCGCCGAAGAGGAACGCGCTTATCGGAACGCCCTTCGGGTCGTTCCATTCCTTGGCGATGCACGGGCACTGCTCGGCGGGGGCGGTAAAGCGAGCGTTCGGGTGAGCCGCGGGTTTCTGCTCCTTGTTGCCTTTGTCCTGGACCCAGTCGTTGCCGTTCCAGTCGATGAGCTTGCCGGGGGCATCGTAGCCGATCTGCTCCCACCACACGTCTCCGTCCTCGGTGAGGGCGCAGTTCGTGAAGATGGTGTTCTTGCTCGCGGCGAGCATGGCGTTCTTGTTCGATTCCATGTTCGTTCCGGGGGCGACGCCGAAGAATCCGGCTTCCGGGTTGATCGCGTAGAGGCGTCCGTCCTTGCCGAACTTCATCCAGGCGATGT
>DAOPXQ010000062.1:0-10407 GCA_035352395.1 Treponemataceae bacterium
TCCCTCGACGATCGTCGATTGCATCATCTGGCGAAAGTGGGGGTCGAAGAAAACCTTCGAGAACGTCTTGATGATCTGCAGCGGTTTGATCCACTCGAGCGAAAGCGTCGTGAATTCCTGAAGGATGTCGTTCGTTTGGTCGTTGTATCCCGCGAGGGTTTCGAGCGGGCGTTGCCCGAACGTCCCCGCGATCATCGTTTTAATCTCGCCGTCCTGTTTGTCCTTAAGGAGTTTCCGGGAGTCGCTATGAAAAAACTCCGTGATGCGGTTTTTATACTCGAGCAGGTAATCGGCCTTGATGTCCGGATGCTGGGGCACGAAGTCCGGATCGTTCTTGGCGACGCGGATTATGGCAAGAAGAATTTCCTTGCCGAGCCGTTTCTGCATCAGCCAAAGGATCGCCTGAAATATCTTCTGAATGCGCGCGGATGCCTCGTCGATCGTCGGCGCCTCGTTTCTCTTGGTGTCGAGGACGATGATGAGATCGATCGTGGAGGGCGAAAGGTCAAGACCGGAGAAAAGGTAATAGAGGTCGAGCAGCGCGGGTATTACCTCGCCGACCTCGACTTGCTTGAAGCTTGGCGACTCCACCGTCGTATCCTGCCCGACGTGCGCCCGGAACGCGGGGTCGAACGCGGAGAAGAAACCGTTATAGTCGAACTGGCAAAAGTCCGCGACGCGGTCGATTTTCTGCAGGAACTTCGAGGCTTGCTGCATAGTGGGCGCGTCAAGCGACTTGAGAAACAGCGCGAATTTCTTGCCCTGCTCCTCGATTACGCGCTCGGACGAAAGAGGCTGCGCGATCAGGGCCTTGCCGCGCTCGGCAAAAAGAAAACTCTTTCTCATTGCCCTTTGCTCGTCGGTGAAGGCGAGCTCGAGCAAATAGTCCCGATATCGCTCGGCGACGCGCCTGTCCTGACTCGCGACCGTTTCGTTAAGCACGTCGCGCACGGGTTTGAGGAATTGGCTCATTTGATAAAGGGTCGTCGGAAACGCGGGGAGGAGGAATCCGTCGGCGCGGAAGATAGGCGGGTCGATGGCCTTAAGGTTCGCCTGGAGTTGCCTGAGTTGGTGCTTCTTCTTGTATTCGGGTGATGACGAGGAAAAAAGGGACTCGATCAAATCCTCGAACCATTGCCGGAGCGCGTTAAAAAACTCCATAGGTTATCTTAATCGTATGGTAGGTATTTATCAAGCAATGAAAGGGTTTCGAGGGACGTTTTACCCTTTTACGGGAACGTAAAATCCCTTCGCGAGAAGATATCGCGGTATTCGGCGACGGTTGAGGCGTGAACCAACTCCATCCTGAGCGCCGCGCCTCCCTCGATACCCTTAGAGTACGCGCAAAAGCGCTTGCGCATCTCCCTGCACGCGATCGATTCGCCCGAGTCGGCGACGAGCTGAAGCAATTCCCTCCAGCCGGCCTCTATTCGTCGGGCCGCGGGAATCTCGGCGTATGAGCCAGTCGTTAGGAGATCGATCGTCTGCGTAAAGATGAACGGATTTCCCATCGCGCCTCGCGCGAACATCACGCCGTCGCAGCCGGTCGAGGCCAGCATGTCGCGCGCCGCCTCGGGGGAAAAAAGGTCGCCCGAGCCGAAGACCGGTATGCCCGGACGGGTAGCGTGAACGAGGGCGGAAAGCTCCCCGAGCAGGTCCCATCGGGACGTGCCTTCATAGCCCTGGGCTTGGGTTCGCGGGTGCAGGGTTATCGCAGAGGCCCCGGCGTCAAGCGCGGCCTCCGCCGCCTCTTTCCAGGACAGCGGCACGCGCGCGTCCCAGCCAGAGCGGATCTTCACCGTCACGGGAACCTTATCCCCAACTGCTTCCACGACGGCGCGGGTTAGCGCGCCCAATCTGTCGGGATCGCGGGTAAGGGCCGAGCCCGCGCCTGTTTTGTGGATCTTTGGGACGGGACAGCCCGCGTTGATGTCTATGCAGTCGGCGGTTGTCTTTTCCAGCACGATGCGCGCGGCGGCGGCGACCCGGTCGGGCTCGCTCCCAAAAAGCTGCACGGCGTAATGGAGCTCGCTCGGCGAGCGGAGCATGAGGTTTTCGGTTTTTCCCGACCCGCGCACGAGGGCTTCCGCGGAGACCATCTCGGTATAGGTAAACGACGCGCCGCATTCGGAGCACAATGCCCGGAACGCGCGGTCGGAGTAGCCCGCGACCGGCGCGAGGAAAAGGTTTCCCGGGAGCTCGAGGTTTCCGATTTGGACGGGGTGATAGAGACTGGGCGTGCCTTTTTGAGCCAAGTCGCTCATTCGGGAAGGCGGAAGAACTTACAGCTATTGGTCCACAGTTGCGCCGCGAGCGCCTCGATATCCATCTCGAGCATTTCCGCGAGGAATCTTACCGTAGATGGGGTATACGAGGGCATGTTGCGCTTTCCGCGATAATCCGCGGGAACCATGAACGGGCTTTCGGACTCGACGAGAATCCGGTCTACGGGCAGCGAGAGTACCGTTTCATGCAGGTTTCGCGCGTTTCGATAGGTCAGATTCCCGGCGAAGGAGAAATACAGGTTCAGGTCAAGCGCGATGCGCGCGTATTCGGCGTCTTCCGAATAGCAGTGTAGTACGCCGCCGGCGTCGGGCAGGCGCTCGGCGAGTATGTCGAGTACGTCCTTGCCAGCGTCGCGGTTATGGATGATGACGGGCATATTTGCCTTGTTCGCGAGCTCAAGCTGGGTGATAAAAAGCTCGATCTGGGAACGTTTGTCGCCGAATTTACGAAAATAGTCGAGTCCTATCTCGCCGAGCGCGACGACGCCCGGGAGCTTTAGTCCGTCCTCGATCGTGCGAATCCAATCCTTGCCGGGATTCGTTACCTCGGACGGGGAGACTCCTATGGCGTGATATACCGAAGACGCAGACTTGAGCGTTGGATAGACCACGCTAAAATCATGCAGGCTGTTGCAGATACTGACGATACGGGTAACCTGTGCCTGTTTGGCTTCCTGTATTACGCGGAGTTGTTCGATAGGGTCATCATAGATAAGCCCTATGTGAGCGTGAGTATCAAAAACTTGCATGGCTGACATCCGGATCGCGAGTGGTTACCGCCCGAACGGGCGGTCTGATCAATTTCCATACTGGACAGTAGGAATTGCTTTAAACATAGCACAGGGGGGGGGTGGCGTCAATGAAAAACAGGATTCTGGGGTATTTTGCAGGTTTGACAGCTTTTTTTGTTCTATGATATGATATGAGCCTTAAGGATGTCGGAGGAAGGGAGGTCTAGTGCCCAAGACACGAGGTTACAAACGGGTCGAGAACAATATCGTTCGTTCAATCGGCCGGTTTTTAAAAAAATGCTTTGTCTCTATCGGCAACGGTTTTTCGGCCATATCCAGGGGCGGTAGGCGGAAGCTCACCATCATGGTCGTCCCGCACTCCCAAAAGCGCGTCGTTAACTTTCAGACCACGTTTTTCTCCCTAATATTCTTCGTCACCGTTCTCGTGGGAATTCTCGTTTCGTTTTTCTGGTTTACGCGCCAGACGATAGTTTCCGAGAAGAACTACACGCAGCTTCAGCAGGAGGCGCGCGAAACGAGGGCCAGCCTCGACAGGCTTAAGGACGAAACCGGAAACCTTCTTAAGGCGGCGCAGAACTTCCAGTCGGCCTTCTCCGGTACCCTGTCCCTCATCGGCCTCGATAACACCGCTTCAGCTTCCAAGAGCAACATCCAGAACGGCGACCTTTCGTCTCTCTATAACGTAAAGGAAACCGCTCAAGGGTCCGTTAAGGAAATCGCCGAGCTGCAGCGCCTTACGGGCTACCTTGAGAATTCCGTCCAGCCCATCGAGGAGATCGGAAAGCTGCTCGACTCGCAGAGCGCGCTGTTCTCCGACATTCCCAGCCTGTGGCCCATCCAGGGCGGCATTGGGCACGTATCGATGACCTTCGGCCAGAACCGCCATCCTTTCACCGGCCAGTGGTATATCCATAAGGGCGTCGATCTTTCCACCTACCGTTCCGGCGACGCGATTCTCGCCTCGGCGGACGGACAGGTCGTCACGGTCGAGTACGATCCCGGTTTCGGCAACTACGTAATCATCAAGCACAAACACGGATTTTACACCCGATACGCGCATATGCAGTCGTTCCGCGTCCAGCGCGGGCAGTACGTGCAGCAGGGTCAGGTTATCGGCTACATCGGCAACACCGGCGTATCGACGGGCCCGCATCTCCACTACGAGGTGCATATCGGTTCGGACGTCGTCGATCCCATGAAGTACCTTAACATCAAGGCTTCAAGCGACAAATAAATAGGGGCGATCGTGGCTATCCAGGCTGTTGATAATGTTTCCATAAATACCATCGTTGGCCCCGGTTCCTTTATCCGGGGAGAGTTGAGAATTTCCGGTTTTATCCGCATTGACGGCGATATCGACGGGAACCTTGAAACCCCGGGCCGCGTGATCATCGGCGAGAACGCCCGCATCCGCGGCGACGTGAACGCCGCGATGGTCACCATCGGCGGGGTCGTCCAGGGAGACGTCATCGCCCCTGAGGGCATTACGATCCTTTCATCCGGAATGGTTATCGGCGCCGTGTACACGAAGAGCCTTCAGGTCGAGGAGTCGGTCATTCTGTCAGGACCCTGCTTCGCGGTGAACGATCAGGAACGCCTTGACCTCGCGCTGTCCGAATATCGAAACAGAAAGGCTTATTCGTCCTCGTATGGAGCTCCGGGTCAGGGGCGCGCCTGATGGCCGGGTTTGGTTCCGTTGACGCATCCTCGCCGTTCTTCGCGTCACTCGCGAGCCAGGCCGCGCTGAAATCCGGCGCGGCGCAAACGAGCGAGGGAAAGAAAAAAGAAAAGACCGCCGTCAGGCATTTTGACCGGCTTGTGAAGGAAGAGCTCGCGGAAACGCAGTTGGCCGCCGAAGCGGCGCTTCCCGCGCGATTCGCCGGGCTGTCGCCAGAGAAAATCCTGGAAACGCTTCTGGACGACGTCCATTCCGCCGGCGATGCCCTGAAGGACAAGCAATTGCCGGACAACATCGTGGCGTACAAGGACGCGGTCCGGACCTTCGTCCGGTACGTAGTGGACCGGGCGTTTACCGTCACCGAAAGCACCTCGGGGGGGAATATCCTCAAGCGAAAGAAATTCACGCAGGTGCGGGTGATCGACGAGAAACTGGAGCAGATGGCTGCAGGGATCCTTTCCAATCAAAAGTCGCAACTGGGACTGTTGGAAAAGATCGAAGAAATCAATGGGCTGCTCGTGGACTTGATGTCCTGAGCGGTTCCGGAAGGAAGAAAGATGGGTTCCGATTTTGAAGATATGCACGAGGATCTTTCCAAGCTGGAAGATCCTCAGGGCGAAACGATCGAGGTTGCCACGGGCAATTTCGTGTATCCAGACCCTATGTATCACCTCAAGCTTGAGTATTCGAGCGAGAGCCTCTATGCGACGCATCCGACGCTCGAGCTTGCGCAGGGCGACTACGTCATGGTCCCGACCCGATACGGCAAGGACCTCGCGCTCGTAATGGGAAAGGTGCGCGTGCCGATAGGCATTCGCCCCGACGACGTCGTCGTAATCGACCGAAAGGCCGACGAATCCGATTTGTCGAAGGCCGCCGACCTTCGCGAGAAGGAAGATCAGGCGTTCCATCTTTTCCGCGAGAAGGTCGCTCAGCATCGCCTTGAGATGAAGTTGATAGCCACCCATTACCTGATCGACGAGCCCAAGATCCTGTTTTTCTTCAGTTCGGAAAACCGCGTCGATTTCCGGGATCTCGTGAAGGATCTGGTGTCCGTATTCAAGATGAGGATAGAGCTTCGGCAGATAGGCGTTCGCGACGAGTCCCGGATTACCGGCGGGCTCGGGGTGTGCGGCCGGCCTTATTGCTGCCACTCGGTGACCGACAAGCTGCGGCCCGTTTCCATCAGGATGGCCAAGGACCAGAATCTCTCGCTTAACTCGCTCAAGATATCCGGCCAGTGCGGCCGCCTGCTTTGCTGCCTTGCCTACGAGCATGACTGGTATTGCGAGGAAAGGAAGAGCCTGCCCAACGAGGGAATTCGCCTGTACTACGACGAGGTCAATTTCCGCGTTACGGAGGTTAACCCGCTCACGAGGATGATTCGCCTACAGGGCGAGGATGGCCGCGTGCTCGAGATCCCCTCATCGCGGATGTCGCGCGTCGACGGCAAGTGGCGTATTACCTGATTCCCTAAAACGTAAAAACCATGACGGTTCTGGGCGATTCCGCCGTCCAGGCCGCCTTGGAGAAGTCGGCGTATCGCGCGCATTCCGTAAAACCGGCCTCGCGCGCGTACGCCTCGAGCTTGTCCGCGCCTACCGCGAAGTATTCAAGGCCTTTCTTGAGTCGTATAGCCTTTCCGCTTCCCAATTCCAGAGCCAATCCCAATTCGAACTTTCCGCCGCCCAGGGGAATCCACGACTCGTTGAGCCTGACGCGGACCGAACCCCGAGGGGGGAGCAGGATGGCTTTGTTACTCTCGTATTTATCCAGGTTGAGCACTTCTATGACGAACGAGCCGTTTTTGGCGAGTAACTTCTGCGCGTCATGAAAGAATTTACGAAGCAGGGTTTCGTCCCCAATGCACGGAAGCAGATTATCCAGGCAGCCTATCAAGTTAAATGAGCCGTTTTTGAGGTATCGGGGCATATCGAGCGTCGACATCTCGAAAAACCGAATCGTGGAGACGAAACGCTTCATACGGCGCTTGGCGGTCTCTATCATTTCCGGGTTGCGATCGATCCCCGTTACGTCGAGTCCATCCTGAGCGAGGGCGTTTTCAAGATTACCGGTGGCGCAACCAATGCCCAGATATCGGCTCATCGGCGCTGGGCTGCCTCCGGTCGATTCCTTCCTGGTCTCAAGTAAATCGAGTAAAAATTGCCGCGTGGCCGGATCGGTGGGGAACAACTCGTCATAGTATTCGATAATGGCCGAGTAGTAATCCTGAAGCGTCTCAAGTAATGGAGCGGAGTCTGATCCTCGGGACGGATTGTAATTCATTTTTTATCTCCTTACCTTAGGCGTTGACCTATTAGATATAATTTTATACAATAAAAAAAGGACGATATGAAAGAGCCAGAAACAACCATAACCATTTGCATGGGCAGTTCATGCTTTTCTCGCGGAAATAACCTCAATGCTGAAATTATAGAACGTTTTCTCCGCGAGCACAAACTTGACACCCAGGTGGAAATTCGGGGATGCCTGTGCAGCGAACACTGCAAAACGGGTCCAAATATACTGATTGGGGATAAATTGATCAGCGGGGTTCAGCCCAATATGATCAATGACCTCCTGGAGCACATGTTGCTGCGGAAACCAAAATGAATTTCCAGAGCCCGATCTTTACCGAAAAAACCCAATGCCAAGACTGCTATAAATGTATCCGTGAATGCCCGGTAAAGGCAATACGGGTTGAAAACGGGCACGCGATGGTGGTCTCCGACCTCTGCGTCCTGTGCGGACATTGCGTCGAGGCTTGCCCCGCGGGCGCCAAGCGGGTGCGCGACGACCTTGCGCGGGCGAAGCAGCTTCTCCGGCTTAAAGACCGCGTTATCGTTTCGCTCGCGCCGTCGTTTGCCTCGGAATTCTCCTCGGTCAGCCCGGCGCGGCTCGTTTCCGCCATTCGCAAGCTTGGGTTCTACGGCGTTTCCGAGACCGCCGTCGGAGCCGACCTCGTATCGCGCCGAATCGCGGGAGATTTTGCCGACGCCGCGAAGGAGACCGGGCAGCGTCTCTTTCTCTCTTCCGCGTGCCCGGCGGCCGTGGAATACGTTAAGCGATATATGCGCCAGTACGCGCCGTTCATAACGGACCGGGCTTCGCCCCTTTTAGCCCATGCCCGTTTTCTCCGCGAGACATACGGGCAGGATATCGGGATCGTGTTCGTCGGGCCCTGCATCGCCAAAAAGCGCGAGGCGGACGTGTGGCAGACAATAGACTGCGCCATCGGTTTTGGCGACTTAAGGCGATGGCTGGAAGACGAGGGGATCGATCCTGCCATGGAAGCGGCGGGCGATGCGGTGGGTGACGCCACGCGCGATGATGATTCCGCGGGCGACTTTGGGTTTATCCCGTTTCGCGCGGCTAAGGGCGCGCTGTATCCGGTTGACGGGGGAATGATAGCGAGCGTCAAGAAATATCCCGGCGCCGAATCCGCGTTCATGATGTCGGTCGCCGGATTGGATCAGATCGATAAGGCATTGTCCGGGCTTGATCCCAAGGTGCTGACCGAACCGCTTTTTATCGAGATGCTTTCCTGCCCGGGCGGATGCGTCAATGGACCACAAACGACGAGGCCCGCGCCGACCGCGCTCCGCAGGATCAGCCTGCTCGGCTACGCGATGGGGGCCGCGGATACCCTCGAGGCACGCGCGCCAAGCCTTCGCGACACGCTGCCCGTCGCGGTCACCGGCGGCTCGATGCATACGTCCGAGGAGATCGGCCTCGCGTTAAGGCAAGTCGGGAAGTATTCCGGCGCGGACGAGCTTAACTGCGGCAGCTGCGGGTACGACACCTGCAGAAGCTTCGCCGCCGCGATGCTGGACCGCCGCGCGGAAAAGACAATGTGCGTCTCGTATATGAGGAAGCTCGCGCAGAAGAAGGCGAATGGGCTTATCAAGACGATGCCTTCGGGAGTCGTCATATGCGACTCATCTTTACATATAATCGAATGCAATCAGAATTTCGCGAACCTCATGGGAGCCGACACGGCGATGATGTTCGAGGCAAAGCCCGGAATGGAGGGCGCCGACCTCGAGAAGATCACCGGCCTTTCGCGCTTTTTTCGCGACGTGCTTTCGGAGGACGGCCCTGACGCCGTCGAGCACGAGATCCGCGAGGGAAAAAAAATCTTCCATGCGACTATATTTTCCCTTGAGCGAGGGGAGAGCGCGTGCGGCGTAATCCAGGACGTGACGGCGCCGCAGATCCAGCGCGACAGGGTCATAAAGCAGACGCAGCGGGTAATCGATAAGAACCTCGCCGTTGTGCAGAAGATCGCGTTCCTGCTCGGCGAGAACGCCGCGGAAACGGAGGCGACGCTTAATTCCATCATGGAGTCCTTCGTGGATTCCGGGGAGGACCAATGACGCGCGACGCCGTCGCCCCTGCGACCTTTATCGAGGTTGGTCATTATCAGGCCCGAAAGCATTCCCAGTCGGCGGGCGGCGACGCGTTCTTTTCCCAGAAGGGGGACGTCGACGGCCGGGTGATCACCGCGCTTTCGGATGGGCTTGGGTCCGGCATAAAGGCCGGCGTCCTCGCGACGCTGACGGCGACGATGGCGATGAAATTCGTCGCGCTCGACATTCCGATTCGCCGCGCGGCGAATATCATCATGAACACCCTGCCCGTTTGCAAGGACAGGGGCATAAGCTACGCGACATTCACGATCGTGGACGTGGGGGCGAACGCCCCTGTGCGCATCATGGAATACGATAATCCCGGCTACGTCCTGTTGCGCGAGAGAACCGTGATCGAGCCGATCAAGCAACGCTCGCGCATCGAGCGGAAAAACCTGAAGCATGCGCCGAACCGGGACGCTTTCCTCGACTATTCGGAGTTCACCCCTATGCCCGGAGATCGGCTGGTCTTTTTCTCCGACGGCGTCACGCAAGCGGGGATGGGCACGAGGCAATACCCCATGGGGTGGGGAATCGAGAACGTGCAAAGATACCTTACCGAGGAAACCTCGATTAAGCCCGACGTGAGCGCGCGGGACCTCGCCCGTGACTTGGTGCGGGAAGCCCTCGCTAGGGACGGGTATCGCGCCATGGACGATATTACGTGCGGCGTGGTTTACTTCAGGAGCCCGAGAGACCTTCTTATAATGACGGGTCCGCCTGTTAACCCCGAGCGGGACGAGGAAATGGCCCGTGAGTTTTCTTCTTTCAACGGGCGAAAGATCATATGCGGCGGCACGACCGCCAACATACTTTCCCGTCAGCTAAAGAAGCCCGTTAGGATTATCATGAAGGACCTGGACCCGAAGATCCCTCCCATGTCGGAGATGGAGGGGGCGGATCTCGTCACGGAGGGAATCATTACGCTGGGATGCGTCGCCGAAACCCTCGAGCGCGCCTGCGAGACGGGGTGTAATCTGCCGGAGGCTCAGCGCCAGAACGGCGCGACGCGGATAATCGAGGCTATGCTCGACAGCGACCGCATCACGTTCCTTCTCGGGACCCGGATCAACGAGGCGCATCAGGACCTGAACATGCCCGAGGAGCTCGAGATACGGCGCAATATCGTGAAGAAGATCAAGAAGTTGCTCGCGGAGCATTATCTTAAGGAAGTGACCGTCCGCTACATTTAGCGAACGTAAGGAGACATACATGGACAGGAAGGTACGCGTTTCGATTTGTTCCGGCACGGCATGCTTCGTGATGGGCGCGTCGGATCTCCT
>DAOPXQ010000063.1:0-10322 GCA_035352395.1 Treponemataceae bacterium
AAGTTACGCCAAAAAGGCATAGATGTTGACTATCTGATCGGGTTCGACGGCGATGACCTTGGGCAGTATATGTCGCCTAAGCTGACCACGATGTGGCAAAACGCCGAGGAAATCGGGGTTACCGCGGCCCATCAAATACTTCTTAGGCTCGCGGGCGAAGACTTGCCCGAGATAATCCGCGTACCGGCGCGTCTCCTCGTGAGGGAGTCGTGCGCGCAGGTTCGCTCGGGAAGATAATGCCTCGCGCGGGTATTGGTCGCGAGGGCATTGGTCGAGGGCATTGGTCGCGTGGTTAATATGCCTGCGGTTTAGGCGCCGCTGGTGTCGCTGACGTCGATTTCCCGGTGACGAGCGCTTCGCTCGCGGTGTAGTTTGTTCCAAGCCGCTCGGCGCCCATCTCGACGTACTTGATCGCGGTTTCGCGGTCGCGGATGCCCCCGGAGGGCTTTACGCGGATGCGGCCCTTGGCCGCGTTGAGCATCGTTCGCACGGCGTCTTCCGTTGCGCCGCCCGAGGCGAACCCCGTCGAGGTTTTTACGAAAGCCGCTCCCGCGTGGACGCATATCTCCGTGGTGCGCTCGATTTCTTCCTTCGTTAGATAACAGGTCTCAAAGATAACCTTGAGCGGGACCTTCGCGGCGTTGCAACGCTCGGCTACGGCCCTGATGTCGGCCTCGACGTAGTCCCAGGCTCCCGAGCGTATCATCGCGTAGTTGGCGACCATGTCGATCTCGTCGGCGCCGAGGCGGATGTATTCGGCGGCCTCGAAGGCCTTGACGGGGGTCGTCGTGGTGCCGTGGGGGAAGGCGAGCACGCAACTGACGCCGGTTTCGCTTCCTTCGGTAAGCCGCTTCGCGAGCGCGATGTCGCAGGGACGCACGCATACGGTTTTCGTGTTCCATTTCAGGCTTTCGCCGATGGCGGCCTTGACCTCGTCCTCGGTTAGTTCGGGCTTGAGGATCGCCGCGTCGAGATATCGATTGATTGGTTCCATACGCCTAGTATAGCATATCGCGAGCGCCAAAATCTTGCCCTTCCTTATGTCTCTTGTTATACTACCGAATCGATTCCAATGGGGGACTTTCGATGATCGAGTTTCCATACTCGCCCTGGAGGAATACGAAATGGGATTCAAACGAATTTCGGGACGCCTTTACGCGTCTTTTGCGCTAATATTGACGGGATTCGCGATTTCCGGCGCCTTGCTGTTCGATGCCTTGGCTCGCCTTAAGGTAAACGGTCCGCTCTACTTTCAGCTCGTCGAGGGAAGGGATTTGATCGCCGATATCCTTCCTCCCCCCAACTACATAATCGAGACGTATCTCGTCGCGTACGAATTGCGCGACTGTATCGACGATCCGGCCAACGTGGAACGCCTTGCCGGCGTCATTAACCGACTGGAATCGGAATACGCGGATCGCCATGCGTACTGGGAAAACGAAAAGGCTTTTTTTGGCGATAATCCCGCGATTCGCGCGGCGATGGTGGAGAAAAGCTATGCCCCGGCGATGGAGTTCTTTCGGGTCCTGCGCGAGTCGTATTTACCGGCGGTTCGCTCCGGTAAGCGGGCGGTCGTGGACGAATTACTGGCGGGATCGCTCAAAGCCTCGTACGATGAGCATAGAAAATGGATAGACGAGGTCGTTGCCGGGGCGAGAGAGGCGAACGCGTCGCTCGAGCGGCGGGCGGCATCGTCCGAGCGCAGGAGTCTCGCGCTTTGCGCGGCCGTATGCGCCCTTACCGCGATTATTAGCGCGATAGTGATGGCCTTGCTGGCGAGAAGTATCCTGAAGCCTGTACGGGCTACCGTAGAGGCTCTCCGCGCTATCGGCGAGGGGGATCTGACGAGTCGCGTTAAGGTAGCCGCGCGGGATGAGATCGGCGAGATGGCCGATTGCCTGAACCGAACCCTCGATAGGGTAAACGCCCTCATAGTCGCCATCAATGCGCAGGCTCTTTCCCTATCCGCAATCGGGGAGCGCCTTTTGGCGGAGGCGGGAAAGTCCTTCGACGCAGCGCAGTCGATACGAGATAAAGTCGCGGACGTGAAGGAACGGACCTCCGCGCAATCGTTGGGATCATGCGAGGCGAGCGCGGCCATCGGCCAAATCGCCCGCAATCTGGATCAACTGAACGAGTGCGTCGAGACGCAGTCCTCGAGCGTCGTGCAGGCATCCGCCGCGATCGCCCAGATGGTCGAGAGCGTGGGGAGAGTCTCGAAAAACCTTGGCATGAACGCGGGCAACGTCGAGGCGCTTTCGTCGCTATCCGACGAGGGACGGTCGGAATTGGAGACCGTTTCCGCGTTGATTAGGCAAATGGCGAAGGATACCGAAAGCATCCTCGATATTAGCCGCATCATTCAGGATATAGCCAGCCAAACGAACCTTCTTTCCATGAACGCCGCGATCGAGGCCGCGCACGCGGGGGACTCCGGGCGTGGGTTCGCGGTGGTTGCCGACGAGATTCGCAAGCTCGCCGAGTCCTCCGGCTCGCAGGCGAAGACCGCCTCGGGCGTCCTGGAAAAGGTCCATGGCTCGATGGCGGGTCTTGATTCCGCGACCGGCGAGCTGTTGCGTAAATTCGAGAGAATCGACTCGAAGATACGGGCTTTCGCCGAAAGCGAGCGCGACATCAGAAACGCCATGGACGAGCAATCGCGCGGCAACAGCGAGATCGTGGCGGCGATGACCAGTCTTGAGGAAATAAGCGTGACCGTCAAGACCGGTTCCTCGGAGATGGTCACGGGGGCGAAAGAGGCTCTGCGCGAAAGCTCGGGATTGAATACGGCGGCCGAGTTAATCGCCTCAAGGGCGCTGGATATGGAATCCCGCGCCGAGGTTATCCTTGGATCCTCGAAGTCCGTCCATGGACTATGCGACGAGAATAGGGAATGCGCGGACTCGCTGCTGCGCGAGATTGGAAGGTTTAAGGTCGCTCAAACAGCGTGATTCCCGGACGCCGTTCGCGCGGTTTGCGCGCCCGGTTTGCGAGCCCGGTTTGCGCTGACGGGCCCTGGTGTGATATAGTGTCGCCATGAAATATCGCGATACGCGGGACGCGTCCCGACAGGTTTCGTTCAAGACCGCGGTTCTCCAGGGCATGGATCCTGAGACCGGCGGGCTTTATATACCGATGGAGATCCCGGCGCTCCCGGGCTCGTTCTTGTCCCGCTCAACCGTCCCTTCGTTCCGCGACATCGCGTTCGAGGCCGCTAAACCATTCGTCGCGGGCGAGATTTCGGACGCGGAGCTTATGGCGATCATCGCCGACGCGTATCCCTTTACTGCGCCCGTGGCGCCAATCGACCCGACCACCTACGTACTGGAACTATTCCATGGCCCGACCTGCGCCTTCAAGGACTTTGGCGCGCGGTTCATGGCCCGCATGATGGCGTACTTTAACCGCGGCGAAAAGGATTCGCTCCATATCCTTGTCGCGACCTCGGGCGATACTGGCAGCGCCGTCGGAAGCGCGTTTTACGGGGTTCCGGGAATCGACGTGACGATCCTTTATCCGCGCGGGAAGATCTCCCCGCTGCAGGAGAAGCAGCTTTCGACCTTCGACGGTAACGTGCGCGCGCTTTCCGTTTCCGGCTCGTTCGACGATTGCCAGAAGATGGTGAAGACCGCGTTTACCGACGAGACCTTGCGCGCGAAGCTCAGGCTTTCGTCCGCCAACTCGATCAACATCTCCCGGCTCTTGCCGCAGTCCTTTTACTATATCTATGGCTCGCTCCTAATCCGCGAGCGCTCCTGGCACGATAACAAGATCGACGACCCTCAGCTGATCGTGACGGTGCCGTCCGGCAATTTCGGAAACCTGACCTCCGGGCTCATGGCGAAGAAGATGGGCGCGCCGATCCGAGGTTTCATCGCCGCCACCAACTCCAATCGCACGATCCCTGACTGGCTCGATACGGGTAAGTACGAGGCGAGGCCGTCGGTCGCGACGATCTCGAACGCGATGGACGTGGGCGCGCCGAGCAACTACGAGCGCATGCAGGCGATGTACTCCGTCGAGGAAGCCCGGAAGATGATCGCGGGATACTGGCTGGACGACGCGGGCACGGCCGCCGCGATTCGCGCGTGCCACGAGAAAACCGGCTACATCATCGATCCGCACGGGGCAGTCGCCTGGAAGGCATGGACGGACACGCGGGGCGGGGCAATGGCCGATCTTCTCGCGGGCAAGCGAAACGCGGGCGATGTTCCAGGGCTACGCGGCGACGCGAAAACCGCGCCGGAATGGGCGCGCGACTGCGCGAATAAAAAGTGCATCGGCATGATCCTAGAGACTGCGCATCCCTCTAAGTTCGGCGAGACCGTCAAGGAAGCCATCGGCCGCGAGCCCTCGATCCCCGAGCGCCTGCAGAAGGTCCTGGCGCTTCCCGATCGCTCGCAACCGATGTCCACCGACTACGCCGAGTTCCGCGCTTGGCTTCTGGCGAATCTTCGATAAATTAAAAAGGTCCGCCATTCGGCGGGCCTTTTTATAAATTTCCCTTCGAGAGGGTCAGACCCCAACGATTTAACATATCTACAAGAGCGCTCTTTATCTTGCGCGAGGGATCCGCAGTCCGCCAAAGGCGGACACGTCAATCAATTCCACTCAGCACCCGAGCGCTTATTTTCTTCTCTGCGCGCGAGGGATCCGCCAGAGCTTTCGTAGCGAAGCGAGAAAGCTCAGTGTAATAAAATACCACTCCGCACCCGAGCGCTTTTCGTCTTTCGCGCGAGGGATTGAAGCGGAAATCCTTAGCGGTAATACGGCTCGAAGAGCCGGATTTCCGCAAAGATTGGAGCGGAAAGCCCGGTCGGAAAAGACCTCAGGTCTTTTCCGGCGCGCCCCTATTTGCAAGAGTAAAGATTATTGCTTGTCGTATTGCTGGACTTCGTCGATGACGTGCTCGAGCTTGATGCCGGCTTGGGCGAACATGGAGACGGTGTCGGCGGAGTCGTGGTAGCGGCGCTCGGCCACGACGCGGACGATGCCGCAGTTGATGATGAGCATGGCGCAGGTGCGGCAGGGGGTCATGCGGCAGTAGAGGGTGGCGCCGTCGATGGAGATGCCGCTTTTCGCGGCCTGGCAGATTGCGTTTTGCTCGGCGTGGACGGTGCGCGTGCAGTGCTGGGTGACGGTGCCGTCCTCGTGCTGGACCTTTTTGAACTGGTGGCCGACTTCGTCGCAGTGGGGGAGGCCTTTGGGCGAGCCGACGTAGCCGGTGACGAGGATTTGGTTGTCGCGGGCGATGACGCAGCCCGAACGGCCGCGGTCGCAGGTCGCCCGTTTGGCGATGGCGTGGCACACTTCCATGAAATATTCGTCCCAGCTGGGGCGGACGTAG
This sequence comes from Treponemataceae bacterium, assembly GCA_035352395.1. Classification (GTDB taxonomy): domain Bacteria; phylum Spirochaetota; class Spirochaetia; order Treponematales; family Treponemataceae; genus Teretinema. Next base: position 5,348 of record DAOPXQ010000063.1, read on the forward strand.
GGTTTGTCTTTCGCGTTTTCCATGGGGATATTGTAGCACGCTTTGGCCCCAGGCGGCCATTGGCCCGTTTGACTTTTACCCCCATTTTTAGGATATTGAACGTATGCCAGAACAAACGATCGTACCTATAGAGCAGCTATTACCGAACAAGCTTTTCCTGATTCCCCTGATGGGGCGGCCCATTTTTCCGGGCATCTTTACCCCCGTCATGATCAATAATCCCGACGACGTGAAGGTTATCGAGGAAGTCTACGCGGGCGACGGTTTCGTGGGCATTTGCATGCTGAAGAACGAGACCGAGCACCAGAGCGTGTCCGACCTCTACCAGGTGGGAACGGCCGCCCGGGTTATCAAGAAGATCAACCTGCCGGACGGCGGGGTTAACGTGTTTATCTCGACTTTAAAGCGTTTCCGCGTGCGGAAGACGGTGAGCGAGCGCGGTCCGATGGTCGCGATCGTCGACTATCTTGAGGACGAGGAGGACGACACCTTCGAGGTTAAGGCCCTGATCCGCGCGCTGATCGGCGAGATGAAGGAAATCTCCGAGAACAACCCCCTCTTTTCCGAGGAGATGCGCCTGAACATGATCAACATAGACCATGCGGGCAAGATCGCCGACTTTATCGCGAGCATCCTCAATATCGACAAGGCGGACCAGCAGCGCGTGCTCGAGATGCAGAACGTGCGTCAGCGCATGGAGCAGGTTCTGGTCTTCATCAAGAAGGAGCAGGAGCTCCTTCGCGTGCAGAAAAAGATCCAGGGCGAGATCAATAACCGGATCGAGAAGAACCAGAGGGACTATTTCCTCCGCGAGGAACTAAAGACGATCAAGGAAGAGCTCGGCATGACGACCGACGCGAAGAGCTCCGACTATCAGAAATTCAAGGAACGGCTCGAGGCGTTCAAGTTCGAGGGCGAGATCAAGGAAGCCGTGGAGAGCGAGCTCGAGAAGTTCGCGCTTATGGACTCCAACTCCAGCGAGTATATCGTAACGCGGAATTACCTCGACACGATCGTGAACCTGCCCTGGGGCGCGGGGACGCAGGAGTCGTTCGACCTTACCGAGGCGCGTAAGGTGCTTGACGGCGACCACTATGGGCTCGACGACGTCAAGAAGCGGATTATCGAGTACCTCGCGGTCCGCAAGCTCAAGAACGACACGAAGGGCTCGATCCTTCTGCTCGTCGGCCCGCCCGGCGTCGGCAAGACGAGCGTCGGAAGGTCGATCGCGCGCGCGATGAATAAGCCTTTTTTCCGGTTTTCGGTCGGTGGTATGCGCGACGAGGCCGAGATCAAGGGGCACCGCCGGACGTATATCGGCGCGATGCCCGGCAAGATCATTCAGGGACTGAAGATCGTCAAGTCGAAGTCGCCCGTGTTCATGATCGACGAGGTCGACAAGATGGGTCAGAGCTATCAGGGCGATCCCTCGAGCGCGTTGCTTGAGGTGCTCGATCCCGAGCAGAACGTCGCGTTCCGCGACCATTACCTTGACCTGCCGTTCGACCTTTCGAACATACTCTTTATCCTGACGGCGAACACGCTCGACTCCATCCCGGGGCCGCTGATGGACCGCGCCGAGGTGATTCAGCTTTCCGGTTACATCGACACCGAGAAGCTCGAGATCGCGAAGAAATACCTGATCCCGCGCAGCCTTGACCGGAGCGGGCTCGAGAAGAAGCAGGTGAGGTACTCGAACGAGTCGCTGCTGTTCATCGCGAACGGGTACGCGCGCGAGGCGGGCGTCCGCAATTTCGAGAAGAACCTGGACAAGATCCACCGCAAGTTCGCGACCGAGATCGTGTTCGGCGAGAAGAAAAAGGGTCAGCGGTTCGATCCCGACGTCCCGACGATAGAGAAGCTGCTCGGCAAGCCGCTGTTCCGCGACGACGACGTGAAAAAGGCCGACAGGCCCGGTACCGCGGTGGGGCTTGCGTGGACGAGCATGGGCGGCGACACGCTGATCATCGAGGCGATCACGAACCCGGGCAAGGAAGGCTTTAACCTGACCGGCCAGATGGGCGACGTGATGAAGGAATCCGCGTCGATCGCGTGGTCTTGGGTTAAGCACTACGTGACGCAGGCGGGGATCGCGACGCCCGAGTGGTACGAGAAGCAACTGGTTCACCTGCATATTCCCGAGGGCGCGACGCCGAAGGACGGCCCGTCCGCGGGCATCACGATGGCGACGGCGCTCTTGTCGCTCATCGAGGGCCGGACGATCAGGCAGAATCTCGCCATGACCGGCGAACTTTCGCTGACCGGCCAGGTGTTACCGATCGGCGGCTTGAAGGAAAAGACCGTGGCCGCGCACCGTAACGGGGTGAAGGACATCATAATCCCGAAGGCGAACGTGCGCGATCTGGACGATATTCCCCCGCACGTGCGGAAGGGAATCGACTTCCATCCCGTGAGCCGTATGGAAGAGGTAATCGAGCTTGCGTTCCCGGCGCGAGGGGGGAAGAACAAGAAGGCTGCGATACCCGCGACGATGACACCGGCGGCGAAAGTGCCCGCGAAGGCGGATAAACCCGCGAAAGCTGGTCGGCCCGCGAAGGCGGAAAAGCCCGCGAAAGCTGGTCGGCCCGCGAAGGCGGATAAGCTCGCGCGCGCGACCAAGCCCGCGAAAGCGAAGGTCGGTAGGCCCGCGAAATCGACCGTGGCGAAACCCGCGAAGGTTCCCGCGCGGCGCGGACGGCCGCCGAAAGCTAAGTAGTGATATTGCGTAAGTTAGATAAGCCCGGTTTCCGCGATGCGGAGCCGGGCTTTTTTATGCGCTACTGGTTTTCGTCGAGGACTTCGAAGGATCGCGAATCTCGATTACCGCGGGTGTCGGTGACGGTCAGACGGTGCTTGCCTGGCCGCGGGCTAGCCGTAAGTTCGTGGACGTACTGAGTCTCCCCGATGAATTCCCCGTCGATGTCCCAATAGAGGATTTCCGAATGATTGCGGTGCCGCGCCTCGAGCACGATGGATTCCTTTTTTCCCTCGATGTTCTTGGGGATAAACACGCGAGAGAGCGGTTCCGGGAAGACGATGACGAGGTCGGGTTTTGACGAATCCCCGACGTGGCCGGGAATCCACGGCGGCAAGGGGCGATAGCCCGAGTCGTGCTTGCGATACCAATACTCGATCTGCGGCGGCAGCACGAATCTTGATTCGGTGCGGGGGAAGCTTCCCTCGAATTCGCCGGTTAGGTCGCCGGCGACCGCCTGCCATTTCCCGTCCGGCGTCAGCGATACGCGCTTGCAGTACGGGCAAGGCGCGCCCGACGCGGCGGCGCGCGGCTTGAGCGACGTCGTCGTCTCGGAGCATTCGGGGCCGGCGAGGTATCCCGAACGCGCGCAGACGCGCACGGGCTCAAGGTCTTTCTCGGGAAACGCGGGCCAATCGGTCGCGGGAAGGATCGAGAATATATCGAAGAGGACGGGGGCCGCCGTCGAGATGCTCTTCAGCTCGGGGCGACCTTCGCCCGTCGCGTTTCCGATCCAGATGCCAACGGTATACGTTGGCGTCGTGCCGATAGCCCACGCGTCGCGGTTTCCGTAGCTTGTCCCGGTCTTCCAGGCGATTTTTCGGGCGGACGCGTACGATTGCCAGAGCGCCTCGTCCTCGGGGCGGTTTCCGTACAGGAGCGCCTCGAGGGTGAGCCAGGCCGCGCCTCGCGAAACCGGCGACTCAGGAAAGGCGCGGGAATTATGCTGCGTATGCGGAGTATGCGACGCGCGCGAGGGTTTGTCCGCGCCGGCGGCTCGATTCATTAGGGCGGCGTAGGCTCGCGTCGTTTCCTCTAGAGTGACCTCTCCGCCCCCAAGGACCAGCGGAAGCCCGTACTCGTCGGCCGTTCTCGTAAGCGTGGTGAAGCCCGATCGCCGCAGTAGGTCGAGAAAATGCGCGATGCCGTAGTCGCGGAGCTCCCGGATGGCGGGGACGTTAAGCGAGCGGGATAGGGCCTCGCCCGCGCGAACGGCCCCGCTGTATTCGGGAAGGTTGTTTTCGGGTTTGTAGCTGCCGATGCGCGTGGGGATGTCCGTCACGAGTTGGTCGGGCAGGAGAAGCCCCGAGTCGAGCATCCCCGCGAAGAGAAAGGGCTTTAGCACGCTGCCGGAACTGCGCCGCGATATCGCGACGTCTACGTCGCCGTTTCTTCCGCCGTCGCGCGTGACGCCGGTGTTGCCGACGTAGGCGAGGATCGCGCCCGTTTTCGTGTCGAGTACGATGGTCGCCGCGTTGTCGATGCCGCGAAGCGCGAAGCGAGACGACCAACGCTCGAGGATGCGAACGAGGTTTTGCTGGAGGTCGCGGTCGATGTCGGTGACGACGCGGCCCTCGCCGCGATATCTGTTCAGGTAATGCGGCGCGAGGCTTGGGAGCGGGTACGGCTCGTCGGGGAGCGGCTCGTCGAGCGAGAGTCCCAGTATGCCTCTGTCGAAGCATCCACGACGGTAGAGCACCTTGAGCAGGCGGTCTCGCTTAGCCTTCATGACGTCGCCCTTCGCGCCCGGCCTAACCAGAGACGGCTGATTGGGGAGAACGGCGAGCGTGGCGGCCTCGGCCCAAGAGAGGGCGTCCGGCGGGCGGTTAAAGTATCGCCAAGACGCCGCCTCGATACCGACCACGTTGCCGCCGAAGGGCGCGTTCGCGGCGTAGAGCGACAGTATTTCTTTTTTGGAATAGCGCGCCTCGAGCAGAATGGCGATGACGGCTTCCCTCGCCTTTTGAGCGATCGTGCGCGGAGGGTTATTTCCCAGAAGCCGGGCCGTCTGCATCGTGATCGTCGATCCGCCCGAAACCACGCGCCCGCGAAGTGCGTTGACCGCGACGGCGCGCGCGAGGGCAAGGGGATCGACGCCCGGATGCGCGCGGAATCGGCGGTCCTCGAACGCGATCATCGCCTTGCCGACCCTGTCAGGGACGGAGCTTTCCGGAAGTCTCCATTGTCCGTCGTCGGCGACCGACGCGGCGAGCAGCTTCC
>DAOPXQ010000064.1:0-10245 GCA_035352395.1 Treponemataceae bacterium
GAGACCGCTGCAAGACCGACAAGTGCCCGATCAACAAGAAAAGACCCATTCCCGGCAAGGACCCCAAGGCCCGCACCGGCAAACGATCCGATTACGGCGTTCAGCTCCGCGAGAAGCAGCGGATCAAGAGGATGTACGGCATGCTGGAAAACCAGTTCCGCATCTTCTTCGAGCGCGCTCTCCGCATGCCCGGCGTAACCGGCGAGAACCTCGTTGGACTCCTCGAGCGCAGGCTCGACAACGTCGTTTTCCGCATGCATTTCGCCGTTAACCGCAACCAGGCCCGACAGGTCGTTTCGCATGGTCATATCCTTGTGAACGGCAAGCCGGTCAACATCCCGAGCTACCTCGTAAAGGCTGGCGACGTGGTCGAAGTCAAGGAAAACAGCAAGAAGCTGAACGTAATCAAGGACGCCCTCAAGGAAGTTTCCAAGTCGGGCAACAGTCCCTGGATTACCCTCGATGCGGATGCCCTCAAGGGAACGTTCGTCTCCGTGCCTCGCCGCGAAGACGTTACCGACCTCGCGGATATCAAAGAACAGCTCGTGGTCGAGCTCTATTCTAAGTAAGAGGAGTTCGAATGGCCCGCAAAAATCTGCTTAAAGGATTCAAAAAGCCGAAGGGACTGACCTTCGAGCATGACGTGTCAACGTCCGATTACGGCAAATTTGTGGCTTCTCCCTTCGAGACCGGTTTTGGAACCACCGTGGGAAATACCCTCAGGCGCGTCCTTCTGTCGTCCATTCAGGGTTACGCCATTTCGGCGGTTAAAATAACCTCGTATGACGCTGATGGTGTGCCTCACGGTATTTCAAGTGAGTTTGAAACGATTCCGAACATCGTGGAAGATACCCTGGAAGTCCTCAATAATCTGAAACAGATTCGTTTGCGGCTTCCGGAAGACGCCGAACAGGCGACTCTTCTCTATGAGTTCAAGGGACCGGTGACCGTCACGAGCGACATGTTCGGTCGCGACGATCAGCTCGAGGTTTTGAGCAAGCCGTTCCATATCTTCACGATGATGGAAGGCGGGCGCGTGGAGTTCGAGGTCCAAGTGGACTTTGGGCGCGGATACGTACCGGCCGAGGTCAACGAACGCTATATCGAAGTTGTCGGAACCATACCGATGGACGCCATCTACAGCCCGGTCATCAAGGTAAAATATGCCATTGAGCCGTGCCGCGTGGGCCAGAGGAATGATTACGACAAGCTCGTTCTTGAGATTTGGACAGATGGCACCATCTCCCCCGAAAACGCACTCGCAGAAGCTGCGAAGATCGCGAAGGATCACTTCTCGATTTTCGTTAACTTCAACGAGAATGAGGTCGGGAAAGACGATGACTTCGACGAGGAAGACGAGCGCGTCAGGCAGCTTTTGAACACTCCCGTAGAGGAACTCGAGCTGTCCGTTCGCTCTTCGAACTGCCTCAAGAACGCAAATATCAGAACGATCGGTGAATTGACGAGAAAGACCGAGGATGATATCGCCAAGACGAGGAACTTCGGAAAGAAGAGCCTCCAGGAAATCCGGGAGAAGCTCCTTGAGTGGAACCTGGGCCTCGGGATGACCGATTACAGTCACCTCAAGAATTCTATCAAGCTGCCCAAGCAGAAGGAAGAAACAGATGAAGCATAAAAACGGCTTTAATCCGCTTTCGCGCAACGCCTCGCACCGACGTGCGATGCATCGCAATATGGTAACGTCTCTGTTCAAATTTGAGCGAATTACGACAACGCAGCCGAAAGCGCTTGAAGTTCGCAGGACGGCCGAAAAGCTTATCACCCGCGCCAAGGTGGACTCGGTTCATAACCGCCGCCAGGTCGCCAAGATAGTGCAGGACGACGCAATCCTCGCGAAGCTCTTTACCGAGATCGGTCCCCGCATGAAGGACCGCAAGGGCGGGTACACCCGCGTCCTTAAGCTCGGTTTCCGCGAGGGAGACGCTGCCGAAGTCGCGATCCTCGAGCTCGTAGACTATAAGCTCGACACCGAGGACAAGGCCGCCGACAAGCCCGCTGCGGATAAGAAACCCGCCGCGAAGAAGCCGGCTGCAGAGAAAAAGCCCGCGGCGGAGAAAAAACCCGCTGCGAAGAAAGCTGAAGGCGAGAAGAAGCCCGCCGCCAAAAAGGCGAAGGCTGCCCCCGCCGCAGAGGAGTAAGTTATGTCGAAAGCACATCGCGGAAAGGGCATTCGCTCAACCCCCAACCACGGAAGGGGCTCTTGCCCGGTCTGTAACAGGGACCAGGTAAAGGTACTCTACGAGCAGGAGATCGCCGGCGCTAAGGCCAAGATCTGCAAGACCTGCAAAGCTGCGATCAAGAACGGAAAGGCTGTCTAAGATAGCGTTCGTACTTTCAAGGCATTTGCCAAGAAGCCGTTCGGCGAATTTCGCCGGGCGGTTTTTTTTTACCTTTCAACGCGTAGACATAAAAATCCGAAAAACATACAATTACTTATCTTTAATAAACAGGAGAATTCTATGAAGAAGAACACCATGCTCAAGGTGTCATTCGCTCTCTCCGCCATCGCCGCCGTCCTTTTTGTGGGCTGCGCCAAGGCCGAGAGCAAGACCGTCAAGATCGGCGGTATCTATCCGCTTTCCGGCAATGTCGCCGTGTACGGCGTAGAGGCCAAGAACGGCGTCATGCTCGCGATCGAGGAGATCAATGCGGCGGGCGGTATCAACGGAAAGCAGGTTGAGCTTATCGCCGAAGACGACGAGGGAAACCCCGAGAAGACCGTTAACGCGTACAAGAAGCTCACCACGAAAGATGGCGTCAAGGTCATCGTCGGTTCGCTTACCTCCGGCTGCACCCAGGCGATCACTTCGCTCGCGCAGGCCCAGAAGGTAGTCGTTGTTGCTCCGGCCGCCACCGCGGTTGCCGTAACCGACGCGGGAAACTTTATTTTCCGCACCTGCTTCATCGACCCCTTCCAGGGAACCGTCGGCGCGAAATTCGCGAGCGGTAACCTCGGAGCCAAGAAGGCCGCGATCCTCTATGACGTTGGTAACGACTACTCCGTCGGTCTCTACGAGAACTTCAAGATCGCCTTCGAGGCCGCCGGCGGCTCGATCGTCGCCGCCGAGTCCTATAGCACCGGCGACAAGGATTTCAACGCGCAGCTGACCAAGATCAAGAACGCCGCGCCCGACGTCGTGTACCTTCCCGATTACTATTCCACCGTCGCGCTGATCGCCAAGCAGCTCCGCGCCCAGGGCATCAAGACCCCGATCGTCGGAGCCGACGGATGGGGCGGAATCGTGGATAACGCCGGAGACGAGGTCCTTAACGGATTCTACTCCGACCACTACGCGGCTGACTCCACCGACCAGAAGGTTATCGACTTCGTCGCGAAGTATTCCGCCAAGTACGGCGCCACCCCGACCGCTTTCGCGGCGCTCGGATACGACGCGATGTACGTGATCAAGGACGCGATGGTCGCATCCGCATCGACCGACTCCGTCAAGGTACAGGCCGCGCTCGAGAAGACGAGCGGTTCCTACGTGACCGGAAACCTCACTTTCGACGCGAAGCGCAACCCGACCAAGTCTGCGGTTATGCTCGAGATCGTCAAGAAAGACGGCAAGCTCGCGCCCGTTTACAAGGCGACGATCAATCCCTGATCGTTAGGCTAAGGTTCGGGGCGTAAGCCCCAAGGCCGCGTACCTCGCGCGTAAAGCGCGTCGTACGCGGTTTTTTTTAGCTCTCGCAACTATTAAAATCCGGAATTAGACTATATAATAAAGCGTTTGTGAGGAGCCTAACATAGTGGATTCATTAGTCGTTTTCGTACAGCAGCTGATCAACGGGCTTTCGCTCGGGAGCATCTACGCACTGATCGCGCTGGGATACACCATGGTGTACGGAATCGTCATGCTGATCAATTTCGCGCATGGCGACATTTTGATGGTGGGAGCGTATACCGGTTTTTACGTGCTTGGCGCGATGGGGCCCTCGCCTCTGTCCCTGGGGCTTGCCTTCCTCGCCGCGATGATCGTGTGCGGCGTCTCGGGCGTCGTGATCGAGCGGTTAGCGTACCGACCCTTGCGCAACGCGCCTCGCCTTAATTCCCTTATCACGGCGATCGCGGTCTCGCTGATCCTGCAAAACGGCGCGCGGGTTCTTCCGTTCGTCGGCCCGAACCCACGTCAGTTTCCGACGATGAAAACCGTAAACGTTCAGATCGGTCCCATCGGCGTCTCGAACGTTCAGATCATCGTCATAGCCGTTTCCATCGCGCTTATGGTCATGCTTAACTACGTGATCAACCGTACGAAGATCGGTAAGGCGATGCGCGCCGTGTCGTTCGACATGAAAGCCGCGAGCCTTATGGGCATCTCGGTAAACCGCGTCGTCGCGTTTACTTTCGCGCTGGGCTCCGTGCTCGCGGCCGCGGGAGGAATCCTGTTCGCGACCGCCTACCCGCAGATCGACCCCACGATGGGCGCCATGCCGGGCCTCAAGGCCTTCGTCGCGGCAGTGCTCGGCGGTATCGGCTCCGTGCCGGGCGCCATGCTCGGCGGTTATATCCTTGGCGTCGCCGAGACGCTGACCAAGGGCTTTATCTCCTCGCAGTTTTCGGACGCGATATCCTTCGCGATCCTGATTCTCATACTGCTCGTTAAGCCGACGGGAATCGTCGGGACCAAGGTGAGGGTTAAGGTATGAGCGCGAAATTCAACCTGAAGAACTTCGCGCTTCTCGCCGCGGTGTCCGTCGCGTGCGTCGCGGTGCCAGGCGTCCTGATCAAGTTCAATGTCATCGACGGGTATACCGCGCAGATCTTCACGCTCGCGGGAATCAACGCGATCATGGCGATCAGCGTAAACATTATCTGCGGAATGACCGGGCAGCTTTCGCTCGGTCAGGCGGGCTTCATGGCGATCGGCGCATACGCCTGCATCTGGTTCGCCCAGGTCGCGCAGTTGCCACTTCCGGTCGCCGTGGTCGCCGCGGGGTGCCTCGCGGCCATATTCGGGTTTCTGATCGGTTTCCCGACGCTCAAGCTTTCGGGCGACTACCTCGCGATCGTGACCCTCGGCTTCGGCGAGATACTCCGCGTAATCTTCGTAAACCTTAAGTCCGTGACCGGCGGGCCGAACGGGAAGCGGTTCACGACAGCGCTCGCCGCCCAGGCGGACCTCGCGTGGTTCGTCATCGTCGGCACGCTCGTCGTCGTCGTGATCCTGCTGCAGAATTTCCTGCGCTCGAGTTATGGGCGCGCGATACTCGCGGTGCGCGAGGACGAGATCGCGGCGAACTCCAACGGCATAAGCGTGTTTCGCTATAAAATGACGGGCTTCGTCATCGCGGCCTTCGTCGCCGGCATCGCCGGCGCCCTGTACGCGCCGTTCATCGGCTTCGTGAAGCCGGATCTCGCGTCGTTTAACCGGAGCGTCGATTACCTTATCTACGTCGTGCTCGGCGGAATGGGAAGCATAACGGGCTCGATTCTCGCGGCGTTTACCCTGACGTATCTGCAGGAATTCCTCAGGTTCCTTCAGGAGTATCGCCTGCTGTTCTACCCGGTCATCCTCATTCTCGTGATGCTCTTCAGGCCGCAGGGCTTGCTCGGCATGCGCGAGCTTTCGTTCGTGGGCATTTGGAAGAAGATTACGTCGCGGAGGAAGGCATAAGATGGCAAGGAAAGAAGATGCCTCGAAGGGCTGCCGCATGTCGGACGTCCTGCTCGCGGCAAACGGCATATCGATCGTGTTCGGCGGGCTCCGCGCGGTCAGCTCCTTTACGTTTGAGCTCAAGCGCGGCGAATTGGTCGGGCTGATCGGCCCGAACGGCGCGGGAAAGACGACGGTGTTCAATATGCTTTCGGGCGTGTATACGCCGACCGAGGGCGAGATCTGCTACACGGACGCGAAGGGAAAGCGCTACGACGCGCACCGGATGAAGCCCTTTCAGCTGTCGAAGGCGGGCGTCGCGCGCACGTTCCAGAACATTAGGCTGTTCGGGAACCTTACCGTGGAGGATAACGTCCTGATCGCGATGCACCAGCAGCGCGGGATCAACCCGCTCGACGCGGTGTTCCGGACCCCGCGTTACTACCGCGACGAGGAACGACTCCGTTCGAGGACGCGAGAATTGCTCGCGATTTTCCACATCGACGGGAAGTCGCTTGAGCTCGCGAAGAACCTGCCGTACGGCGAGCAGCGAAAGCTCGAGATCGTGCGCGCCCTGGCGAGCGACCCGAACTTGCTGCTCCTAGACGAGCCCGCGGCGGGAATGAATCCGCAGGAAACGCACGAGCTCATGGAGCTGATCGCGTTCATACGGGAGAAGTTCAATCTGACCATCCTCCTTATCGAGCATGACATGAAGCTCGTGATGGGAATCTGCGAGCGATTGGTCGTGCTCGATTACGGAAGGATCATCGCGCAGGGCGTGCCCGCGGAAATAAAGGCGAACCCCGCCGTCATCAAGGCGTATCTGGGCGAGGAGGCGATGCTCGATGCTTAAGGTAGAAAACCTCGTCGTGTATTACGGCGCGATCAAGGCCCTCTCGGGAATATCGTTCTCGGTCGAGAAGGGCGAGATAATTACCCTGATCGGGTCGAACGGGGCGGGAAAGACGACGACGCTGCACGCCGTCTCGAATATCATCAAGAAAACCTCGGGAACCGTTTCCTTCGAGGGAGAGGACGTGACGCAGGCCGGTCCGGACACTATCGTGAAGCGCGGCCTCGTGCAGGTCCCGGAGGGAAGGCGGATTTTCGCGAACCTTACCGTGCGAGAGAACCTCGACATGGGCGCGTATACGCGCAAGGACCGCGCGGAAATAGCCTCGGACATGGAGCGCGTGTACTCGCTGTTTCCCCGACTTAAGGAACGGGTTAAGCAGGTCGCGGGAACGCTCTCCGGCGGCGAGCAGCAGATGCTCGCGATCGGCCGCGCGCTGATGGCACGCCCGAAACTGCTTCTCCTCGACGAGCCCTCGATGGGTCTCGCTCCCATTCTCGTCGACGAGATCTTCAACATCGTCAGGACGATAAACCGCGAGGGCACCACGGTGCTCCTCGTCGAGCAGAACGCGTACAAGGCGCTCGGGATCGCGACGCGCGCGTATATCCTGGAGACGGGATCGATCGTGAAGACGGGAACGGGCCAGGAACTCCTGAGGGACGAGTCCGTGAAGCACGCGTATCTGGGAAGCTGATTTTTGCCCGGTCGCGCAAAGTATGCTATAATTTCGTATATGACACAGGAGGATTACAAATGAATGTATCTTACGTAATGACTCGGAATCCCTTGTATATCCATCCGGAAATGTCCGTGCCGGACGCCCGCGCCTTTATGCGCAAGGAGAAGGTCGGCAGGCTTCCCGTGCTCGACAAGGACAATAAGCTCGTGGGAATCGTTACCGAGCGGGACCTGATCAACGCGAGCCCGTCGGTCGCCACTACGCTCGACATGTACGAGATGAGCTATCTCCTTTCGAAACTCAAGGTTGAGAAGGTGATGCAGCGAAAGGTGATCACGATCGACGAGAACGTCGTCGTCGAGGAAGCCGCGCGCATCATGGTCGACAATAACATAAGCGCCCTGCCGGTCATGCGCGGCGATGCCCTCGTGGGAATCGTGTCCGACGGCGACCTCTACAGGCTTTTCATAAAGCTCTTCGGCGCGAGAGAGGCCGGAGTTCGCGTGACGATGTTCCTTACGGACAAGCCGGGCGAGCTACTCGCCGTGTCCAAGGCGATCGCGGAACTCGAGGGGAATATCCTTTCGCTCGTGATCTGCGACGGTCGGGACGTGACCAACAAGATGTGCATCCTGAAAGTGAGCAACGTCGACAAGGAAAACCTTGTCGCGGCCTTGAAGAAGATAGCGCTCGAGATCGTGGACGTTCGATAGGGAACGCGACGAACGAAGCGCGTCGATTACGAAAGTATCGGAGGAAGGGAAGCCGCGAGAGCGGCTTCCTTTTTTTTGCGCCAGGGGCCGAAGCGGTAGCTTTCCGCGCGCGGCGATTAGCCGGGCGCGGAAACTACAAGCGGAGGACGCGGTGTCGGCGGCGTGCCGCCGACAGGCGCCCATAAGGCTTTACGACTTTTTCTTTTTTTTCTCTTTGGCGTCGACCGGCGGAATTTCCCACTCGACCGGGATCGTGCGGTTCGCGATGTCCGGGATGCGCGAGAGGTTCGGGCAATCGACGCGGTGGATGATGATGCCTCGGCCGCGCGAGACGTACCCGGTGATCGGGAGTGGCGGGACCGGCTTGCAGCATTGCGCGAACTTGATCATGAAGTTCGTGGTGTCGCCGACGCGGATCTTGAGGACCGCCGCGTCGAACTCCGGGACGCCCGCGCCCTCTTCCTCGGCGAGAGAGCCCTTTCTGTGCGCGGTCCGCTGAGTCTGCGCCTGTTGCGGCGCTTCCGACGTATCCTTTTTCTCGAAGTCGCTCGCGGGCTCGTTCTCCTGAAGCCACGCGCGTATCTTTTGGCGCGCCTTCGCGGTATGCGCGTTGTTGTACTGGTTGCGCGTGGGATGCGCCTGCGGATGCGTGATGACCTCGATGACCTGCGTGTTCTTGAGCGGCTCCGACAGGGTGATGATCTGGCCGTCCGCCTTCGCGCCGACGATCTTCTCGCCGACGGCGGTGTGCACGTTGTATGCGAAGTCGATCGCCGTCGAGCCCGCGGGGAGCTCCATGATGTCGCCCTTCGGCGTGAACACGTAGATGGAGTCGCCGAGCAGGTCCTGCTTTATGCGCGCGAGAAAGTCCTCGTCCGTGAAGCGGGTGCGAGAGAGTTCCTTGAGCTGATTGATGATCGAAAGGTTGTCCGCGGTGACGATTTCCTTGCTGGTTCCCTTTTTATAGAGCCAGTGGCTCGCGATCCCGTTTTCCGCGACGTGGTGCATTTCCTTCGTGCGGATCTGTATCTCGAGGGGCCGTCCATCGATGGACATGACGGTAGTGTGGAGGCTTTGGTATCCGTTCGGCTTCGGCATCGCGATATAGTCCTTGAAGCGGCCGTCGAGCGGCTTCCAGATCGTGTGGACGAGGCCGAGCATGGTGTAGCATTCGTTGACGGAGTCGCAGAGGATGCGCATCGCGAGGAGGTCGTACAGTTCGTCGGCGGCCTTGTTCCTCTTTTTCATCTTTTGGTAGATCGACCAAAAGTGCTTCGCGCGCGAGTTGACCGCGATGGGTATTTTCGCCTGCGCCGCGACCGCGATTATCTCGCCCTCGGCCTTCTCGAGGAATTTCGCGCGCTCGCCCTTTTTCGCGGCGACGAGCGCCTTGATTTGGTCGAAGACCTCGCGGTTGAGGAACTTGAGGCTGAGGTCCTCGAGCTCGTCCTTGATCGACGAGATACCGAGTCGGTTCGCGAGCGGCGCCCATATGTCGATGGTTTCCTGCGCGATCGGTTTTTGCCTTTCCTGCGGGAAGTTCTTGAGGCTTCGCATCTTGTCGAGCCTGTCGGCAAGCCTGACGAGTATGACGCGGATGTCGTCCACCATGGCGAAGAACATCTTGCGGATCGACTCCGCCTGCTGGATCGTCTTGTTCTGAAGCTTGAGGCCGGAGATGCGAGAGGTTCCCTCGACGATGCGCGCGACGTTCTTGCCGAAGGTTGACTCGAGTTCCTCCGCGCTTGTACCGAGGTCTTCCATCGATCCATGAAGCAGCGCGCACACGATGGTGTCGGCGTCGAGCCTGAGGTCCGCGAGAATTCGGGCGACGCGAAGGGGATGGCTCATGAACGGCTCGCCGCAGTCGCGGGTAACGCCGGCCTTGCGGGATTCCATGAAATCCCATGCCTTGGCGATAGTCGCCCTGTCCTCTTCGCTGAAGTACCCGTAGTCGCCGAAAAACCCCTGAAGCTCCGCGTTCATTTTTGCGTTCCCTCGATGACGCGATCCTGGCCCGCGAGGTCCCTGTGGATCGTCACATTGGCGAAACCCCGCTCCGACATATACGCCGCCGCCGCCCGAGCGTTGTATTCACCCGTCTCGACGAGGAACCTTCCGCCCGGCGCGAGCGACGCAAGCACATTGTCGACGAGCGCGCGCACAAGGTCAAGACCGTCCGCGCCGCCGTCGAGCGCGAGAATCGGCTCGTTCCGCCCGTCGTCAAGAAGCCCTTTTGCCGTGATGGACGGGACGTATGGGGGATTGGAGACGATGAGGTCGTACTTGGTTTCGCGGGCCCCTGGGAGAGCAGGTTCGCGGGCGAAGCTTTGTTCCCCGGGAAAGTTTAGTTCGCCGGCGTTGTTTTGCTCCCCG
>DAOPXQ010000065.1:0-10046 GCA_035352395.1 Treponemataceae bacterium
GACGATCGGCGGGTCGTCGGTGATAAGTCCCGCTTCGGAAAGGCGGGAAAGCATAAAGTCCTGCACCTCGCGTTCATGGATCGTTTGTCCCGTAAGATACCCGCGCGACGCGAGATCCCAGGCTTCGGCCACGATTCGGTAAAGGATTGCCGCCGCGCGCCCATGGCTCTCGATACCCTTTTCGTCGAGCGTTCCGCGCACGCGCTGCAGGAGGGGCGCGGCGCTCGCGAGCTCCATTCCGCATGACCGGAACAGGTTCCACGAAGACGCGTCAAGCGTGGAGAGGATCTGAAGTGTAGGGTCTGAGAGGACCGCGACGCGTTGTCCCGATAGCCCTGAGAGTAGTTTGATAAGGTCGTCGCGGGAGGGATAGACGATCGTTTTTCCCGGCAGGGTATTGAGCTGATCCCGCTCGATGGGGTGCGTAAATTTGACCGGATCGCCCTCCGCGGGGACATAATAATACCAGGGACGCGTCGCGGTGGAGGCTGGATTGAGCGAGAGTAAAGAGTCGGTGAGGGCGTCTCGATGGCGGAAATTACAAAAAAGCCATCCGTCGAGCGTTTCGCCCCGGATGGCCTTTTGGATGCTTTCGATGAGCATTGCGGACTAGAACTGCATATCGAGCTTGTCGGCCTTGAAATTCTCGTCGTACTGGGACGCGCTTCCCGCGAACATACCCCAGGTGGGATGATGCGTGTCGCGAGCCGCTACTATGGTGATGTGGTCAAACTCGCCCTTGCGCATGACTATGGTCAGGTAGGGATTAATGTTCGACTCGGTCAGGTTGAGGATGGCGCGCTGGTCGCGGCGGTCAAGCCATTTGGTGGGAATAAAGTATTCCCCGGTCTTGAGTCCATTGCGGCGATAGATGATGTAATACCCAAGGCGGTGGGGGAAGATCTTGAGTATCGGGACGTTGATATAATACAGCTCGGATTCATCGGCGGCGGCGGGGGCCGCGGCAAAAAGGCCGAATATGAGCGCAAACGACAATAACAAGAGCGTTGTCTTTTTCATCGAACTGAAACCTCCGTGTTGAACTTAAGTATACATCCTGGTTTTATAATGTTGCAAGCATAATTGCCTTGATCGTATGCTTTCGGTTTTCAGCCTGGTCCCATACGCGACTTCTCGGGCCCTCGATCACCGGTACGGTGACTTCCTCTCCCTTGACCGCGGGAAGGCAGTGGAGGAAGATCGTGTTTGTTTTACCCGTCATCCCCATCAGTTTCTCGTTAACCTGATATGGCGTAAGCAGTTTTCGGCGTTCCTCGGCCCTGGTTTCCTCGCCCATCGACACCCAAACGTCGGTATACAGGGCATCGGCGCCCGCGACGGCCTCAAGTTTATCGGTAATGGTGATTTTGGAGCCGGAGACCTTTGCCCAAACGTCGCATTCCGCGAGCAATGCCTCGTCGGTAAAGAGGGATTCAGGCGAGATAACCGTTATATTGATGCCAAGTTTGGACGAGATTACCAGCAAAGAGCGGGCAACGTTGTTTCTTCCATCCCCGACATAGCAAAGGTTGAGCCCCTGAATCTTGCCAAAGACCTCCTGGAGGGTCATGACGTCCGCAAGGGCCTGAGTGGGGTGATACTGGTCGGTAAGCCCATTGTATACGGGAACGCCCGATTCGCGCGCGAGAATCTCCACCGTGGATTGCTTAAACCCGCGGAATTCGATGGCCGAGAACATGCGGCCCAGGACGCGCGCGGTGTCCTCGATGGATTCCTTGCCGCCGAGCTGGATATCCTGCGTGGAGAGAAAAACCGGATGCCCGCCTTCCTCGCCGAAGGCTGTCTCGAAGGCGCATCTCGTCCGGGTTGAGCGCTTTTCGAAGATCATTGCGAGGGTCTTGCCGAGGAATCGCTGATGGACGTCACCATGACGGGCGGATCGCTTGACGGTATTGGAGAGTTCAAGAATATGCCGAATCTCATCGGGTTCCCAGTCTTTCAGATATACCAACGATCTTCCCTTCAAAGTTGCCGGATTCATTTTATAACTCCTTACGTGCCAAAAAATCTCGATTTAAAGGCACAATGCGTTTATACTAGCAAGCGAAAGAATCACTGTCAATGAATCCGGGAGACCCTGCCCATGCTATACATATACGTCGAGCTTCGATATCAGCGCCAATTGAACAAGATATGCCCCGATGTTCCGGAGAGTTTTTTTGCCTCGGTGGCCTCGTGCGTCAGGGAAAACGGGGGAATCGACTCGAGGCTTCAGTCGGCGATGGTCTATAAATTCGATGAAACCGCCGTGGGATCGTGCTTTGGCGTATGCCGCTCGCTCGAAAGCCTTCGAGGCCTATTGGAACAATATCGTGAGCGGATCAGGGAATACCTTATCCTCGTGGGTCGCGCGGATAAAGATCCGGGGGCCGACGGCTTCGCTGACATTCGCTCGCACTGGTCGACCCTCCTGATCCCCGACGACGCCATACTCCTTACGGAAGATGCATACGGCCTGCTTGCGGACTTCGTGACGTGCGAAAGGCTTCAGGACATACCGCTCCTGGCGTACTCGGGCGCCTTGATCCCCCACGAGGCCGCCGTTACCTCTGAAAAGGAAACCCTTCCGGCGCGGCTCTACCTGTACCCTTCGGATCGGGACCACTCAATCGGCCCCTATCTGGAAATGCTTGGACGCCTTGAACCATCGCTTCTTGAGCCCGACCTTGCGGAGGCGGAAAAGAGCGCCTTTGAGGAAACCCGCAACGCCCGCGACATGTACCTGCGGTATCGGTTTTCAGGCCAGCAGCCCGAATACCGGATAGCCGCTTGCGTCGATTACGCGCGATACGTCCTTAGGTCCCTTTCCGCCAAGCTCGGAAAACCCGTCGAGATCGCCGTCTTCGAGGATAGGCCCAAACCTGGGCTTTTCTCGGCTATGGGCGATAAGCTATCCGGCGTATGCTCGTTCGTTTCGGTGCCTTTCCCCGAATTCGAGTCTCAGCGTATCGCCAGTATGCCCCAAGACCTCAGGGATCTTTCGTACCTTGCGCTACGCGCCGTGCCATTCCTGCACGCCGCCGAGTTACCGGGATTTTTCGCGTCCCTCGGCAAGGCCGCGGACTTTATCGCGGACCTGGGTTCCTTTATGCGCTCGGTAGGGCTAATAGCGAATCCCGCCGACTTCCGCTCGATTAACCCACCGGTGGTTAATAGGCTTTTTGAGGCTGAGTCGGAGCGCGCCTCCGAGCTTGATTACCGGATCGGCGAGTACTTGTGGACTCTTTATGAGAAGGGCGCTCTCCACTGCGACTTCTCGCTGTACGAGGCATTCGATTCCCTGTCGTTCAATGTACCTGATGCTTTCCTCGTCAGTTGTTTATATTCGTCCGTTAAAAGCCCGATTCCGGCGATCGAGGGACTACGGGCCCGTTTCGCAAACCCGGCCGTGCCGGAAATGGTCCTCTCCCTCGAGGCGGCGTTCGAGCTTTACCGAACGGGAATGCTCGACGAGGCTTTTTCCGTCGCCAAGGACACGCTGCACTCCTTCCAGAAAACCGGCATTCTTCCCGGCGAGTATCGCACCCTGCTCCTTATGGCGATGCTCGCCTTCGCGCGAAAGAAAGGCGACGACGCGATTGTCTACCTGGAATACGCGCTCGAGAACGCCGAGACGATGCACGATCCCTTAAGCGCTCTTTCAACGCGCTTCGCCATGGCGATAGTTCATTTTATCACCGGTAACTATCATTTCTCGCTGTGCAACCTGGAGTCCGTGGGGAAGACCGTCGAGGCATCGTACGCAAAGGACTGGGAGGTGCTGATTCTCTTCATGAAGGGCCGGCTCCTTTTCGAGCTTGGCAACTACCCCGACGCCGAGATCCTTTTCCAGACCGCAGCGTCGCTCGCGTCCGTGCATCAGATCCCCGATTCCGTGTCTCTGTGCAGGGTCTGGTACGCCCGATCGCTTACCCACCAAAAACGGTACGCGACGGCTGAGGGAATCCTTTCCGACTGCGCCCAAACCATACCCGAGGCGATACTCTATCTTCTGGAATCATCGCTGCTTTCCGGCCGCCGCATCGAAACGGTTGAGTTGCCGGTTAGTCTGGAGATGCCAAGGGACCGCCTAAGTTGGGGGCCTGAGGGCTTTTCCTGGCGAAGCGGGTACTCGGTCGCCGAGGACCTCTGCTACGGCGCCGCTGGCGGGCAAAACGTTCCCGAGCGAATGTACGAGGCACTTAAGCTCCTTTACGACTGGCGATTCGGCGCCGAAAG
The DNA here is from genome assembly GCA_035352395.1 of Treponemataceae bacterium. GTDB lineage: Bacteria > Spirochaetota > Spirochaetia > Treponematales > Treponemataceae > Teretinema. The sequence continues at coordinate 4,240 of DAOPXQ010000065.1, forward strand.
CGACGACGCGTCCACCGCCGCCTCGCTCGAGCGGCTCGCGCGGAAGGCCCTTGAGGAATCCGATCCCTACGCCGCCTCCTATTGCCTGTTCTGTTACGAGATGGGGCAGTCCGGCAACCTTATATCCGGCGCGGACTCGATGGTCTTTCTCAGTCTCGGCTTTAAGTACATGCAGCGCCGCGCGAACGAGATCGACGACAACGCCCTCCGCGAGCAGTTCATGCGCAACCCGACCCACAATGGCCGTCTCTACCGAGAGGCTCGCGTTCACATGCTAATCTAGACCCGGTTATTGACACTTTTTTTAGGGTTTGCTATATTGACCAAGCGTTATGGCGGTATAGCTCAGTCGGTAGAGCAAACGGCTCATATCCGTTAGGTCATAGGTTCAAGCCCTATTGCCGCTAACAACCAATAAAGCCCCGTGAAGAAATCCTTCGCGGGGCTTTTTTTTTTGCGTCAGCAAGAAGACTCTCCGGGCAAAAAAAAGTCGGAGGCGTTGACCCCTGAACCGGATTGTTGATAAAGTTACGCGGATGTAAAATCAGTTTTACGCCACCATCGCGTTACTCTTACATCACCAGGGGTTTCCATGAAAAACCATATTACGTTACACGCAAGTCTTTCTGTTCTGCTGATTGCCGCAGTTACGGCGTGCAGCGTTCCGCTTGTCCCCGACTTTTCTTCTATACCACCGTCTGGAACCGGGACCACCGCGTTTGGCACTCCTACGGGACTTTCCGCCTCTCAGGGTCAGAAACAGGCGATTACCCTGTCCTGGGAGCCGGTTCGGAAGGTGAGTCGTTACCAGATATACCGGGCCGATACGCCTTTCGAGTCCTTTGTCCAGGTTGGCGAGACTGACGGGACGGAAGTGAAGTTCTCCCATGTCGTGTCGGCAGGCTCTACCGGGTACTACAGGATTTCGGCGGTGTCCATGGACGGGAAGGAATCGGCCCCGAGCTCCGCCGTCCTCGGCACGAGCCTTGCCCAGCCCGCCGTAACGGCGATCGAACCCGATGCCGATGTCGGCGACAGCAAGGTCACCGTGTATTGGTGGATGGAAAACGTCTCGGCCGATACCTACCAGCAGCAGGTCCGCTACCTCGTCACATGCAGCGACGGCTCCAAGGTCGTTTCTCAGGCCGTCGTCGACGGCTCCGTTACCGCGGAAACCGCGGCCGTGTTCGAGAATCTCAACCCGAACACCACGTACCGCTATTCGGTAGAGGCCTATCTTGCGACCGCCCAGAACGATACGGAAACGAGCGCCACCGTCGATGCCGCGACGGCCCGCAGACTTCGCCCGAACGCGCCCGAAAAACTAACAGCCTCCGAGGGCTCAGGGCCGGACCATATCTCGCTGAGTTTTACCCTCCCGTCCATGGTTGACGTCGCGGTCTCAAGCGGCGTCTACGAGCAGCATCCCCTGTATTTCAAGATATTCCGCCGGGTCGCCGTCGAAAGCGGCACCATCCCGGCCTGGGAGCCTCTTTGCTCCTATTTCGGCACGGACTCCGCGCTCGGCGAAACCTTCGCGTCAACGTACGTTCCCGGCACGACGGTCACCTGGGTCGATTCCACCGCGAACGCGCTCGCGCGCGGGAAAAAATACGAGTACCGCGTCCAGTCCTATGCCGACAATACGACGCGCGTCATCAGCTCGTCGCTCTCAAGCGCGGAAACGACCGGGTGGCTGATCTCGGTGCCGTCGATCAGAGTGTCGCCCGTCGTGAACGTTCTGTCCGCCGACGGCTTGCGCAACATCCGCGCGAGCCTCTCGTTTACCGCGGACTGGGAGTCCTTCGGGAAGGAATCGCTCTATGATTTCATCCTGCAGGAAAAGCGGTTCAGGCTCGAGGTCGACAACTCCGAGGCGACTGACAGCGCAGGCTTCAGCCCGACGGTGACCGCGTATGATACCCTCGCGGAGCTTAATGCCGCCGTCCGTTCCTTCGAGCTTGAACCGTCGCCGGCCGATACGCGCGGGTATTATTCCTACTCGCTTTCCGTGGTTCCCGCAGGCGCGTCGTCCGCGTCCGCCGCGCTCGTTACCGTCGCCGCTCCCGGTCAGTCTCTCGTGATCGACAGCGTCGATATCCAGAAAATCACCGGATTCTCCGTTAAGGGAGGTTTCCGCGACAAGTTCGAGATATCTTGGGATTATGACCATACCTGCGCGTATTCGCTAAGCTGGTATCCCGTCGACGCGGACGGCAACAAGTCGGGCGACGAGACCGCCATCGCGGATCTTTCGTCGATCGTGCCGGCAGGCGGCGCCGACGCGCACGTCACGTATGTCGACGCGGCCGCAAGCGGCGATTGCCGCGCGTACCTGCTCCGCGCGAAAAAGCAAATCACCGTTTCCGCGCTTTCGCCGGTCGCGCGCACGCTCGGAACCCCCGCGCCGAAGTTCGCGAGGGCGGATCTTTCGTACGACGCGATTACCGTGCGGTGGGCCGCAGTCCAGGAGGCGAAAAGCTATACGGTATCCTTCGCCTATGATAATGCTTCATCTCTTCCCGTTTCGTCGCTGATCGCAGGCGGCGAGACGGTAGATCTTACGAAACCGATCGGCACGAAGAGCTACGCGGTTTCAGCCGCGGAGGTGACTCCGGCGGCTGACGGCACGATCAGTTATACTTTCAGCGCTCCCGCGGGCTCAAGGAATGCGCGCGTCTCGGGCCGCCCCGTGACGGTGACGGTGAGCGCGAAGAGCGAGACCGACGAGACGTCCGGGACCGTCGCGGCGCGTACGCTCGGGCCCGCGCTGATTTCCGCCGTCGCGACGAAAGCCGCGTCCGCCACCGAGATTGTCGTGAGCTGGCAAACCGTTCCGGACGCCGCGGGCTATATCGTCGCGCGCAGCCGGAAAGCCATTTCGCCTGACGGAACCGAAACGCTCGCAAGCTGCGATTCCTTCTTCGTGTCGGCGGCTGGCGCGGTTTCGATAGCCGATGAAGTCGTCGACGCCTCGCGCGTTTCGGCGTCGCTCTCGTCCGGGGCCATAATCCTGAAGGACAAGTATTGCGCCGCGACCGACGCGACCGTCCAGTATCAGAAAAACCAGGAGAAGATTGCCTGGGGTCTTCCGTACGAGTATCTCGTCGTTCCGGTGCTCGAATCCACGGACTCCCTTGCCGACACGAGCGCGCGCGATGACGAGGCGATGATTGCCGCGCGAGGATTCGCGCTCGGCTACGGGCTCAACGTTTCGGCCGCGAAGGCCGAGAATACCGGCTATGTCGACATCGGCTGGACCGCGCCCGGGCTTTCCCCGGACGTTAGCGCCGTTCCCGTTCTGTACGCTAAGTTGCATTCCGCCTCGGATTCGTCATGGCGGAAATTGACGACCGGAACCGGCGTCGAGCTTCACGGCGAAACGAAGTTTCGCGTCATTCCGGAAGACGCCTGTGAAGTGTATGATTACGCGGTCTGCTACGCGGCCTCGGGCATCGCGGCAAGAATCCCGGTTTCGTCATATCTGGAAAACTTTGCGTCTTCGGTCGACGAGAACGGGGAGCAGGTGAACAGCGGCTACCTGTTCTCTCTGCCCGCTTTTACCGCGTATAACGTGAAGGACGGAAGCGGCAACGCAACCTTCGCCGAAAAGGCGGAGTGGGAACTCTACGATCTTTCGACGCGGAAACGCGGTCCCGTTTCCTATACGGTAAGCATTCTCAACCACAACAAGTCCGCTTCATGGACCGATATTGCGACGATAACCCCCGCGGGCATCGTCACGCTCATGTCGGGCTCGAACTGGAATGTTTCCATGACCTCGGCCGGAAACGTGCTGAAGCTCGCGCCCTCCAACGTAACGGCCTTGTCCGGCATCGACTCAGGCCTTTTGCAGGTGCTCCGCGATTACCGCCACTATTACCGGATATCGGCAACGCGGACGAATACCGCCGGCGAGGCGATCACCGCGTCTATCGGAGACGACCTTTCGGTGTCGGCCTCCCGGCAGATAAGCGGCGAAGAATTCGCCAAGGCCGCGATGCTCGTCCTCAGCTACGGCCTATGGGATTTCCATGACGGCGAGAATCTTTCGACGACCGGCAAAACCGTTTCCGGAAACGGAGGCGGCACGATGACGTACTCGCGTTCAACCTTGCTCTCGACCGGGTACAGCTTCTCCGCGCACGTGTACGATCCCGCGATGGCGACTCCCTCGGGAAAGGCCGCGACATTCCTCGCGCTCACGTGCGCGGGCGGAAAATTAGACGTGCCATCGATCTTAAACTGCTTCCCGAAATCCTTCGACTCGGTGGCGCTCAGTCTCGCCGGGCCTTCAGACAGCGGGGTTTCGGGACTCGGAACCGGCTCGGTCACGTTCTCGTCGTCTTCGTCGACGCAGGCGAGTCTTGTCTGGTCGTACAACGGGCTTTCGGGCACGATCACGGCAAACACGGCTCAAATCCGGCGAGCCTGGGTTCCGGTGAGGTACGGCGCGGACGACCAATGGTACTTGACGAGCGCGGATGACGGATGGTGGTGAATATGACGAAAACGGCAATGCGCGGATTTTTGACCGCGGCTTTCTGCATCTTCGGAAGCGCGGCCCTTTTGACCGGCTGCGCGGATTTCTTTCAGGACAAAGTTCCCATGGGCTCGGCGAACAACGCCTCTCTCGGCGACGTCGTCGTCGGAACCGAAGTCATTACCCAGCTCCCGCCCCCCGCGCAGGTTAGCGTTTCGCGCGGGAATTCGCCGTCGGCCGTGCTGCTGAGCTGGAGCTCGGTATCAGGGGCGGTATCCTATTGCCTCGAGCGCGCCGTCGTTACGGCGCGGAACTCGAGCGGTGGATTCGACGAACCTTCCGAGGAAGAGTTCTCGACGATAAACTCCCGCATTTACGGCACCTCGTATACCGACATTATCCTCAGCGATCCCGATTATGGGGCCGATGAGTATTCCTATGGATATTTCTACCGCGTTTCGGCCGAGAATACCCGCGAGAAATATGACAGCAGCGAGTTTACCGAACCGCGGTGCGGCTGGCTTTTCCCGCCGCCTTCCGCCGTCAAGGCCGATCTCGGCCAGTCGGCGACGGAGATAAAGGTCGTATGGGATAAGGTAACGAACGCGAGCTGGTACGAGATCTATCGCTCGACCGATCCGAGCGGAATCGGCCCTGTCCGCGTCGGGCGCGTCGCGGGAAACCAGTGCTGGTTCAAAAACGCGATCGGCGAGAAAGATCAGGGCATCGAATTCTACTACATCGTGTATGCGGGAAATTCCAGCACGAAATCCGTCTCGAGTTCGGTCGCGCTCGGGTACGCGATCGTTTCGGGCTCGCCCACGAGACCCGGCAACGTCGCCGTCGTCGCTGGCTCTGGGCGCGGAGATTCACTCGCGTCCATCAGCGTTACCTGGTCCCCTGTCGTCGCCGAGACCGACATTTCGTACTCGGTGTACCGCACGAGTTCCTCCGATAGTTCCTTTACGCTCCTCAGCCCCAGCGTTTCATCGACCGGCTATACGGATTCGTCCGGTCTCGAGCCCGGCGTGTATTACTACTACCAGGTGCAGGCCTGGACGATCGATCCCGAGACGGCACAAAAGGTGAAGGGCCCGATGTCCGACTCCGGTCCCTCGTCCGCCTCTCCCGCCGAAGGCTTTATACTCGGCCCTCCATCCGCCATCGCGTCGCTGAAAGACGAGAGCAGCATCCATACCCTTCGCTGGACGATCTCGACGGGCTCGGACTCCGAGCGCGCGAGCTGGTCCTACGCGATCTACGGCGACAGCTCCGAAACCGGCACCTTCTCGACGCTTGTTGAAACGGTTTCATCGTCATTCCT
>DAOPXQ010000066.1:0-9963 GCA_035352395.1 Treponemataceae bacterium
CCCGAGGTTTATCGACGAGCACACGCGATTCGTCTCCGCGAGCGCGCGCGGGATGGATTCCAAAAGCCGCGCGTCGCCGACGGTCATGCCTTTCTGCACGAGCGCGGAAAATCCGCCGACGAAGTCGATCCCAAGCTCGATCGCGACCTCGTCAAGGGTCTTCGCCCAAGGCGAATAGTCGGTCTCGTCGCTCGACTCGGCAACGAGCGAAATCGGGGTTACCGCGATTCGCTTATTGATGATCGGCACGCCGAACTCCGCCTCGATCTCGCGGCCTACGGAGACGAGCCGTCCCGCGACGCGGAGAATCTTGTCGCGCACGCGGCGCCGGGACTCTAGGCCGGAAGGTCCCGCGCAGTCCCTGAGGGAGATTCCCATGGTGATCGCGCGCACGTCGAGCTTGTGGCGCATGAACATGTCCACCGTTTCCTGTATTTCGGGGGGAGTGAATAGCATATGTTTGGCCTTCCTTAAATTCGGTGCATCGCGGAGAACACGCGCTCGTGCATCATGCTGATGCTCACGCCAAGCGCGTCGCCGAGCTTAGCCAGCTTTTCCTTGTTTTCCTGGATGGAGATGTCGCTCTTGGAGAGGTCCACCATCATCATCATGACGAAGTTGCCGGAAAGGATCGTTTGGGAAATATCGATAATGTTGATTTTATGATCTGAAAGGTAAGAAGAGACCTTGGCGATGATGCCAACCTGGTCGGTGCCGACTACGGTGATTATAGCGTTCATGTATGTCCTCGCAAGCCGTATCATAATGAATTATGCCTACGGCTTGCAAGGCTCCCGAAAAGCTTTATTCGCTCTTGGTTGCGCGCTTTTCCTGCTTCTCCTTGCGCTTTTCTTTAAGAGTGAGTACGGGCTTCTTTTTCGCTTCGGCCTTACCTTTGTCTTTTCCCTTAGGCATAATAAAGACCTCCTTAAAAAATATCGGCAATTACAACTAATATAGCGCGGTTTTCCTTCTTTGGCAAAAAATAATCACGCTTTGCGAAAGATAATTGGGCGCCCCGCGTTACTCGCCTCCTCGACGAGCCTGTGGGCATACTCGTCTTCCCGGCGCGACAGGGCGGAGCTTTCGGAACGGGTATACTTCATCAGCACGCGCGACGTGGCGGGAAAGAAGTAAACCTTGCGGGGAAGCCTTCCCCCGACGCTGAAGGAATCCACCGGAATGCCCTCCGTGTCGAGGAATTCGATGACGAACCGAATGTTCATCTCGGGGATGTCGTAGGTCGCGGCCTTATTGAGCGCGATAACGGCGCTCCCGCCGAAAACCTTCGCGCGGAGCCTGTCTTTTCTCGCGCCCATCTTTAATAGGTCGTTGATAAGAAGCTCCATCGCGTTCACTCCATACTTCGCGCTGGAGGACAGCATCGAATCCTCGACGCCCTTGGGATACGGCAGCATAAAGTGATTCAAGCCGCCGACGGGTATTGACGCGTCGAACAGCGCGACGGAGATGCATGAGCCCAAAAGGGTTGAGATTACCACGTCGTCGCGCGAGGAGTAAAACTCGCCCGGCTTGATATACCGTTCGGGTTTCCCGAATTGCGCGTTTAGGATCAAGGAATGACTTTCTTGATCGTCTCGATTAGTTTTTCGTTATTGAACGGCTTGACGATCCAGCCCGTGGCGCCGGCCTTTTTGCCTTCCTCGACGACAGACCCCTGGGATTCCGTCGTCAGCACCAGAATCGGCAGGAATTTGATTCCCTCGGTCTCGCGTACCTTCTTCACCATGGTAAGGCCATCCATGTTTGGCATGTTAATGTCGCTTATGACGAGCTGAACCTTGTTTTCGGCCAACCGCTTTAGGCCCTCAAGCCCATCGGCCGCCTCGATCACGGTGTATCCGTTTTGCTCGAGAATAAAACGCACGCTCTGCCTGATGGAAACGGAATCGTCTACGATAAGAATCGTGGCACCCATGTACGCATACCTCCGGGTTGGGAAATCCTCTCTAATTTTAGGGCCGTAAGGCCGGGATTGCAAGGGGTATTATCGGCCCAGGCTTTTCTGGATTACGTGATCCGCGATCCTGGAAAGGGGGAGGACCGTGTCGACCGCGCCGAGCTTAATCGCTTCCTTGGGCATACCGAAGACGACGCACGATTCCTCGTCCTGCGCGACGGTATACGCCCCGGCTTCCTTCATCTCTTGCATGCCCTTCGCCCCATCGTCGCCCATCCCCGTCATGATGACGCCAATGGCGTTTTTACCCGCGTATCGCGCGGTGGAGCGGAAAAGCACGTCGACGGACGGGCGATGCCGCGAAACGAGCGGCCCGTTCTTGACTTCCACGTAATAGCGGGCGCCCGACCGCTTCAGGAGCAGATGCTTGTTTCCCGGCGCGATAAGCACGCGCCCGCGAAGGACCGTGTCGTTATCCTCCGCTTCCTTGACGTTCACGGAGCAGATCCCGTCGAGCCGCGAGGCGAAGGCCGCGGTGAAATGCTCGGGCATATGCTGCACGATCACCACGCCGGGGCAGTCTATCGGCAGCTGCTCGAGGAACACGCGCAGGGCCTCGGTCCCGCCCGTGGACGCCCCGACGACCACGACGTTCTCGGTCGTCTCGATGTTGATATGATGGGTCGGAAGCGGCATGATCACGTCGGCCGTCAGCTTGGGCGCGACGTTATGGATGGAAGGCGTGACTTTCTTAACCTTCGTCAGGTTCGCGGCGCGGACGGCGTCGCAGATCATCACGCGCGATTCCTCGATGAATTCCTTGGTCCCGACCTTGGGCTTCTGGATGATGTCCACGGCCCCGAACTGCATCGCCTGAAAGACGTTCTCCGAGCCGGCCTCGGCCTTGCTCGAACAGATAATGATCGGGATGGGGTGCTGGGTCATGATCTTCCGCAGGAACGTGAGCCCGTCCATCCTCGGCATCTCGATGTCGAGGATCATCACGTCGGGCACGTTGTTCTTCAGCTTCTCCGCCGCGTCGTAGGGATCGCCCGCGGTCATCAGTACGGAGATGTCGTCCTCCTCGGAAAGGATGCTCGTAAGCGTTTGCCTGACGACGGCCGAATCGTCGACGATCATAACCTGAATCATGCCATTAATCCTCTGCCTCGTTCCGGTACACCGCGGAGGCTATATTCTTCAGCGGAAGCGACGAATTGCCCAGATTCTCCGAGTGTCCCATAAAAAGGTACCCGCCCGGCGCCATGTGCGAATGGATTCGCTCCAGGACCATCAACTGGGTAGGTTTGTCAAAATAGATGAAGACATTCCTGCAGAACACAATATGATATTTTTTCTGGATTGGATAGGACGAATCCATCAAATTTAGCCTGCGAAACCGCACGTGTTCGCGGATTTCCGGTTTCATGCGAATGGTCTTCTGATCCGGGTCCCGATTCTGCAGGCAGTATTCCCTTTTCATGCGGCTGGGGATTTTCTCGGCCTGCCGCTCGGTGTAAATACCGCCGTGAGCGACCCTCAGGACGGTCTCCGATATGTCGGTCCCAAGAATGGAATACTTAAACGGCCTCGAGGCCTTCCGGAATTCCTCGAGAACCATCGCGATGGTATACGCTTCCTGTCCGGTTGAGGCCGCGACAGACCATACGTTCAGCGACTCGACGCCGTTCTTCCCGATCAATTCGGGAAGTATGCGCTTTTCCATCAGGTCGTAGTGATGCGACTCGCGAAAAAAGTCGGTCTCGTTCGTGGTAACGACGTCTATCAACTGCTGGATCTCGCGGTCAAAGCCCTCGTCGCTGAACACGTACTCGCAATAATCCTCGTAGGTCGGGATCTTCAGGGCGCGGAGCCGCTTCGCGAGCCGGGACTCCAACATAATTTTCTTCGTTTGCGGTATGCGAATTCCCAGGTTTGACTCTATGAATTCCTTGAAGGTCTCGAAGGTTTCCTGATTCATGCCTCCGCCCTTTCGGTAACCTCGAGGACCCGCTCCACGTCGAGGATGAGCGCGACCGAACCGTCTCCGAGCACGGTGGCGCTGGATACCCCGTCCGCACGCCTATACAACTTGCCCAAGGGTTTGATCACGGTTTGGTTGCCGCCTATCACTTGATCGACGAGGATTCCCACATGTTGATTCTTTACGTTCACGATCACGATTTGCTCTATCCCCTTTCTTTCCCCGGGCACCCCGAAGAAGCGCCGCATATTTATGAATGGCAATTGCCTGTCGTGGAAAACGATGATGTCGCTCTCGATGCCAGACGAGTCCTTAATGTATTCCAGGCATCCGACGACGACCGACAGCGGGATGACGAAGTACTCGTCGGATATACTGACCAGCAAACCGTCGATGATCGCGAGGGTAAGGGGGATCTTCAGCGTTATCCGAGTGAATTCCCTCTCGACGCTCTCTATCAGCACGGTCCCGTTTATCATCTCCATCTGCCGCTTGACGACGTCCATGCCGACACCGCGCCCCGACACGGCGGTAACCGCTTCCTTCGTCGAGAAACCCGCCGCGAAGATGAGGTTGAATGTCTCCTCCTCCGTCAGCGAGTCCTCGGGCCTCACGATTCCTTTCGCTATAGCCTTCCTCAGGATGGCCTCTTTGTCAAGGCCGTTCCCGTCGTCCTCTATGACGATATGCACCGACGCGCCCGTCTGCGACGCGGAGAGCTTAATCGTCCCGGCCGCGGGCTTTCCGCGCTCGGCGCGCACATCAGGCCGCTCGACCCCATGGTCCAGGCTGTTGCGTATTATGTGAATGAGCGGGTCGTTCAGTTTCTCGATCACGGTCTTGTCGAGTTCGGTCTCGCCGCCCTCGGTCACGAGCTCGACGTTCTTTCCAAGCTCGTCGGAAAGGTCATGCACCAAGCGCTTAAAGCTGCTGAAGGTCGTGCTGATCGGGACCATGCGGATGCTCATCGTGTTGCTGCGCAACTCGTCTGTAAGGCGGCCGAACTGCTCGACGATCGACATCAGTTCGTCGCCGCCGCTCACGTCCTTGCTCGTCTGAAGGATCCGCGCGTGCACGGTGACCAACTCGCCGACGAGGAGCATAAGCTGATCGAGCTTTTCCGACTTGACGCGGATGGTGCTCATGTCGGTCGCCTGCACCTTCGTCTTGATCGCCTTCTGAATCTGCTTTTGCTCCTCAAGCGCCACCTTCAGCTCCGTCGGCGAAACGAATTTTTCTTCCACGAGTATCTCCCCAATCCTTTTCTGGCTATCCAGGATTCGGTCCAGCGATTTCTTGTCGATATTCCCGTTCTCGACGAGAATCTCGCCGAGCTTTTTCGGCGTGGGCGAGGATTCGTCGAGCGAACTGTCGAGGCACTCGATCTGGATCTCCGCGCAGTCCTCGACGAAGATGAACACGTCGCGCAATTCGTTCTCGGTCGCGGGCGTCGTGATGAACAGCTCCCACGAGACGTGGCATTCCTCCGGCTCAAGCTCGGAGATTCCCGGCACGTCGTCGAACACGGGAACGCAAATATTCTCGCCAAATCCGCGCAGCTCGTTAATGATCGACAACGGATTTATGCCGCGCTTGAATATCTCCTTACCGGGCGAGAAACGAACGCGCCAAACCTTCGGTGCCGCCCGTTCCGCGTGGCTCGCGCGCGAGGCCGCGTCCTTGCTCTGGGTCGCGCGCGTTTCTTCCTCGCTCGAGTATCCCACTGCATTCTTGAATTCATGAAGGAACGACAGTAGCTCTTCGGTGAGCGGGATCGTGACGTCCTTGCCGCGCTCGAGCATGCCAAGGATGATATCGCGGGCTGAAAGGGTCCTCGCGATCAATTCCTTGCTTACGTGAATCTTGCCGTCGCGCAGCGCGGACAGTATCGACTCGACCTCGTGGCTAAAGGACGAGATAAGGTCCAAGCCGAACATGGCCGCGGACCCCTTTATCGTGTGCATGACGCGGAACACCGCGGAGACGAGTTCCTTGTCCGACGGGTTCTCCTCAAGCTCAAGCAGCGTCGACTCAAGCGTGCCGAGAAGCTCAAGCGCCTCTTCCCTAAACGTCTCGATGAATTGATCGTTGGCCATCACAGCACCGCCTTAATGAATGACTCCAGTTCCTCGCCGGTCTTGCAGACCCTGTCGGTCAACCCGATAAGGATTATCGCCGAGTGAAACCCGGGCGAGAGTTCGCCGGTCAGGGAAATCGGGCGATTCGAACGCGACGCTTCCCTCATCGCCGCGACCAGAAGCTGTATGCCCGAGGCGTCGACCGCCGGGACTCCCTCCAGGCTAAAGGCGCTTTTTCCGCCGGACGCCGCGTACTCGGACAGGACTCGCTTGTACTCGATCGCGTTCTCGATCGTCATCGGGTTTTTTTCAGGCATTTGCTTCTCCGACCGGCAGGATATCGGCGCCCGAAAGCTCTCTCACGCTGAGCAGGCGATCGATATCCAGGATAATGATGAAATCGCTGCCGGATTTGCCCATGCCGACGATGAACTCGGTGTCGATGGCGACGCCGATCTTCGGCGGCGGAAGTATTTGGTCGCGCTCGAGCGTGACCACTTCGAGGACCTCGTCGCTGAATATGCCGATCGTGTAGCGCCCGCCCTCTTCGTCGGAGGCGTCGGATATCTCCGTCACGATGATGCTCGTGTCCTTGGTCGTCTCCGTTTTCCCCAGGCCGAATTTCAATCGAAGGTCCAGCACGGGTATCACGTTCCCGCGCAGGTTGATCACGCCATTCATGAAATCCGGCATGCGCGGCACCCGCGTGATTCGGGGCAAGCCGAGAACCTCTTTGATGTTGCCGACGCATATCCCGTACATCTCACCCGCGAGGACGAATGTCAAAATTTCCATCAATGAGCTTTCGGCGTTCTCTTCCATGTTTTTCCCCTCAACAAGCGAAGCTATTCCGTAACCGCGTTTTCCTGCACTTCGCGCAGCTCGGTACCGGAAAGGATTTTGTCAATATTCAGGATAATGATGAAATTTTCCCCGACGTGGCCCATGCCGCGAATGAAGGCGGTGTCGATGGCGACGCCGATCTTGGGCGGGGGCTCTATCTCCTCGGGCTCGATCGTAATCACTTTTTGAACGACGTCGCTGAATATGCCGATCGTCAGGGTCTCGCGGGTACCGTCCTCGCGCGCGTTCTCGATCTCCGTGACGATAATGCCGGTATCGGGCGTATTCTGCGTCTCGCCCAGGTCGAACTTCACGCACAGGTCCAGCACCGGCACGACACCGCCGCGAAGGTTGATAATCCCCCGCATATAGTCGGGCATCCGGGGGACTTTCGTGATCTTCGGGATCCCAAGGACTTCCTTGATGCTCGCAACGTTGATCGCGTAAACCTCGTTCGCGAGCTTGAACGTAAGGTACTGATTAATGTCTTTTCTGTTAATTTCCGCCATATGCCTCTCCCTTAGTCAGTCGCGTTAAAATTCCTTGAAATCGCCGTCGATGGAGTCCTTGCCGGACAGGGGCACGTCGTCGTCGAGGACGATATGCACGCCGGTAATGGGCTTTCGAGGCGAGTCTTTCTTTCGCGCGGCCGGTTTCGCGCCCTCGTCGTTAGCCTTCTCGGCGGGCGCCTGCGCCTTCTTAGGCTCTTCGTCGCGCGAGGGCTCTTTGACAGGTTTCTCGGCGGTGGGAACAGCGGGAGCGGCAGGCGCGACTTGTCGCGTAACAGGGCGTTCGGCCGGCGCCTTCGCGCGGATGGCCGCTGTCCCGGAAATCTTGAAGAAGCCCATGGTCGACTGCATTTGGTCTGCCTGACTCGCCAACTCCTCGGACATCGACGCGGATTCCTCCGACGCCGACGCGTTTTGCTGAACCACCTGGTCCAGTTGCATGATCGCCGCGTTTATCTGTTCCGCGCCGGAATTCTGCTCGTTGCTCGCGGCGCTTATCTCCTGCACGAGCTCCGCCGTCCGCTTGATGTCCGGGATCATGGAGCTGATCGTCTCGCCGGCCTGTTCCGCGATGCTCACGCTCTCGCTCGAGAGCTTGCTAATCTCGCCGGCCTCTTTCTGGCTTCGCTCCGCGAGCTTGCCGACTTCTGCGGCGACGACGGCGAAGCCCTTTCCATATTCGCCCGCGCGCGCGGCCTCGATTGAGGCGTTAAGCGCGAGCATGTTGGTCGACCGCGCGATTTCCTCGATAATGCCGATCTTCGCGGCTATTTCCTTCATCGCGTTAACCGTCGCGCTCACCGCCTTGCCGCCTTCCTCTGCCGCGCGCGCCGACTTCTGCGCGATCTTCTCTGTCTGCATGGCGTTGTCGGCGTTTTGTTTAATGTTGCTCGTCATCTCTTCCATCGACGAGGATATCTCCTCGACGGAAGCGGCCTGCTCGGTCGCTCCCTGGGACATCTCCTGCGACGTGCTCGACAATTGCTGGCTTCCGGCGGCGACCTGTCGCGCGGCGGAATTGACTTCCTCGACTATTTGGGTAAGGCGCTCGAGCATGTCCTGAAGGGCTTTCGCGAGCATGCCGATCTCGTCGTTCTGATGTATGTCCAACTGCGCGGAAAGGTCGCCCTGCGCGATCAAAGTCGCGAAATCGACGCCCTTTCTCATCGCGCCGGTAATGAGCCTCGTTATGATCACCGTCATGATAATGCCGATCAGAACCGCGACAAGCGCGCTCGCGAGTACGGTCACGATCGTGGTGAGCATCAGCGCGGTCATTTCCGCCGCGGCCTCGTCGCTGACTTTGGTCGCGTTCTTAATCGTCGCGGCGCCGCCGTCAGCGGCTTTCAAGCGCGAGACTTCCTGCGCGGCGGCCAATTTCACGTAGTTCTCGATGAGCGATGAGTAATTCTCGGCGGCCGATATGACATCGTCGCTGAGAGCGCGCGTGGACGCGTCTCCCTGCGCGCGGAGGGCGTTCGCGTACGCGGAAATCTTGGCAATCGCGGCCTTCAACGAGACGAGACGAGCCGCGTCGCTCGTGAGCAAATACCCCTCCATCTCGTATTGCGCCGCATACAGCGATGCGAGCATCGAGTTTGCCATTTGCGAATCGCGGTACTTACGGATTAACCCTTCGAGTCTCTGCGCGTTTTCAGACATGTCCTTGTCAATGCCGGACTGTTCGCGCTCAAATCGGACATAATCGCTCAAATTGACTTTGTACGTCAGCGCGCCGCCGATAATGCTTCGAAATAGTTCCTGATGCGCGGTATTTTTTTCTATGTCCAGAAGTCCTTTCGCGAGAACGTCAATGTCGGTCATGGCTTTCTCGACTTCGGCGGCATAGCCGTCTTGCTTCGTTATGACGAAGTTTTTCCCCGCGATGGTCCCGTTCTGCATCGTCTGGACTATAACGCCCGTGGTATCGTTTTTATGCGAAGTGACCTGAAGCGATCGCAGACTAAACACGCTGATAACGCTGATAATCACCGTAAGCAGAAGGACAAGGGTAAAACCGCCGCCGATCTTGATCGCGAGCTTGAGATTATTGAACATAAACACCTCTCCATTGATACTCGTCCCTTAAAAATCTAGTTTATGGGGTTTGGCCTGTCAAATTCACGGGTCTTTACCCGGACCCGGGCGGCGTATACAATACGCGAATGCTCAGCTACCGTCATTTATTCCACGCGGGAAACCACGCGGACATGCTTAAGCACTCAATCCTCGCGCGAATCGCCGTTTTCCTCCAAAAAAAGGACAAGCCCTACGCTTACGTGGACACGCACGCGGGAGCGGGCATTTACGATCTCGATTCCGAGTGGGCGGCCAAGACGGGAGAGGCGGAAAGGGGCATTCTAGGGATACTTGACCGACCGGATATCCCGGGATTTTTTACGCCATATATCGAGATTTGCCGTTCCAACTACGAAAACGGCCATCGGTATCCCGGTTCGCCGGAGATAGTGCGCGCGCTGAGCAGGGACCGCGACCGCCTAATCCTTACAGAACTGCATCCGACCGAAATACTGAACTTGCGGGAAAACATGTCCGGCGACGCCCGCGTGCGCGTCGTGCACGGGGATGGCTACTCCGCGATCGTTTCGCTATGTCCCCCCGAGCCTC
>DAOPXQ010000067.1:0-9936 GCA_035352395.1 Treponemataceae bacterium
ATTCTCGAGGAGCCAATCCTCGATCCCTTTATGCGTAAAATCATGGCAGATATGGGTAAACCAGGCATGTTCGGGCCCAATTCGCTCGATTTGTCGGATCGCGCCCTGAAAGCTGAAATGCGTCGAGTGCTCGCGCGTGCGTAAGGCGTCGATCACGAGGTTTTTCACCCCCGAAAGGAGGGTGAACGAGGCTTCTGGGATCATGTTGCAGTCGGTCAGGTAGGCCGTGTCGCCGATCCTCCAGCCAAGGACCGGTATCGATCCGTGAAAGAGCGGGATGGGCACGACGCGAACGCCCGCGACCATTATCCCCGCGTGCTCGGAGCGCCCTGCGAGCTTTTCGGGCGCCATTCTGTCCTCCGCCGACACCGGGAAGAGCTCAAGATGCGGCTTCCCGCCGCCTTCCTGCGTTTGTCGGAAGATGTACGCGAAGCGTTCCCTGATCTCCTCGATGCAGGCGGTTTCGGCGTAAACGGGCATATCCGCCTTCGTCGTGAAGATTCGGACGTCGTCGAGTCCGTGGATGTGGTCGGCGTGGGAATGGGTGATAAGCACCGCGTCGAGCCGGTTAAGGCGCGCGCGCAGGGCCTGTACGCGGAATTCCGGGCCCGCGTCGATCAATATCGCCTTGCCGTCGTCGCAGCGGACGATGGCGCTCGCGCGCATGCGGTTATCCCGGGGGTCGCTCGAGCAGCAAACGGGGCACTGGCAGCCGATAACCGGGATGCCATGGCTGGTTCCCGATCCGAGTATTTCTAGTTCCATCTGCCAAGAAAGATAGAATCCCCGCGCGGCAAGGTCAATCCCCGCCTTGGTCTTCCACAAAATTTAATAGATATTGTGTTGAATTACGCAAAATCCGGCTGTATACTGACAAGGTCGCGTTCTGCGGCAAAAAAGTAACTGGAGGAAATATGAAGAAGTTTTACGTGCTCATCGTCGCTCTCATCATCGGTGCGACCGCGTCCGTTTCCGCCCTTGACCTGAAGTCTTATCCTTCCGATTTCAAGAAAGGCAATATTGCGATCAATGCTGGTATCGGTCTCCCTTCTTTTGGTTATCATGGATATATTACTATTCCCCCGGTTTCGGCAAGTGTTGATATCGCGGTACCGATAGCTGACCTTCCATTTTCATTCGGTGGATTTGTTGGTTTCATGACTTCCTTCTCCTCCTATAGTTATTCGGATGTCGGCATCTACGCACGCGGCGCGTATCATTTTAACTTTGATGTGAAGGGGCTTGATACCTACGCGGGACTGATGCTTGGTTGTGAAATTCGTGGGACGAACGATCCTGTTACGCCATACCCAAGCGGTTTTTCATGGGGATTGTATACTGGTGCTCGTTATTTCTTAAGTCCGAACGTCGGCGCCTTTGCCGAGCTTGGATACGGTTTTACCTGGATTACCGCAGGCGTGACGTTTAAGATTTAATTCACTATGTTCCCGCGCGTCTTGCGCCGGATAGAATCGGCCTTCCGTTTTGCGGAAGGCCTTTTTTTTGACCTGTGGTTTTTTTGCCCCGGGCGAAGCGGCGTTTTTTCCTTGTCAGGCGGACGCGCGTAAGGGTATGTTAGATGCATGAATGGGCGCAATAAACCGACGGAACTGATGGGCGTGCTTGATTACGTGCTTAACCGGTGCACGATCCGCGAGATAGACGCGCTCGAGGCGGCCGTCGAGCGTCGCAGGCGCGACCTGCAGGCGCAGTCCGGGATCATTTCGCTTGACCCCGCGCGGGCCGCGCGCTCGATGAGCTCGTCCGTTCAAACCTCCATCAACCGAAGCATGGACGGGGTCCGCGAGACATTCCGCAAATTCGCCGTCGACACGATCCGCAAGGAAGCGCCCGAGCTGACCGAGGAACAGATGGATGAGCTCGTGAATTCCTGGATACCCGAGAGCATGTCCGTGGGCCGGGACGGCCGCGTCGAAAGCGAGTCGGAAGGCGACGCCCCTGCGGCCTCTCGCTCAGGCGGCGGCCGATACGCGGGACTCGCGCGAAAGGGGCTTGTTAACGGTATACCGCCAGACGCGATGCATTCGATGGTCTTGCAGTTCGTCGCGTATTCCACGGGATCGATGAGCGTGACCGAGGAAGCCTCGCTCCGCGACGCCGTCGGGGATTGGACGACGGCGTATTGGAAGAAATTCCCCAAGGAGATTCAGACCCTGATCCGGGGGTTCCTCGCCGGGGAGATGAATGGCGAAGAGTTCGAGTCGGGCATCGCCGCCCTTTTATCATAGGAGAAAATCATGAAAGTCGCGATAATAGGAAACGGGATTGCGGGCGTCAATGTGGCGTCTGGCTTGCGGGCTGATTCGTCCGTCGAGGTTACCGTATACGCCGCTGAGGCACACCCTTTTTACTCGCGCGTGCGCCTTCCGGAGGTGATCTCCGGCGCGAGCGCCCCCGAGGCGATTCGCTTTTTCCCGCCTGACTGGTACGCCAAGAAAGGCATAACCGTCAGGGAAGGCGTGCGCGTCGCCTCGATAGACCGGGACGCGAAGACGCTTACCCTTGCGACGGGCGAATTCTGTTCCTGGGATGCCCTCGTATTCGCGACCGGCGCTTCCTCGAATCGCCCAACGACGCCCGGCGCCGACGGCGCGGGAGTTTTCACTCTTAGGACAATGGAAGACGCGTTGGCCATACGCGCGAGCGCGCTTGCGGACCCGTCCTCGGCCTCGGTGATAGGCGGCGGGCTTTTAGGGCTCGAGGCGGCGCGCGCGATGCGGGACGCGGGCGCGAAAACCGTGCGCGTGTTCGAGATCGCCCCGAGGCTCCTTCCCCGTCAGCTTGACGATACCGGCGCCGCCCTGCTTTCCGCGCGGTTTGCCGCGATGGGTATAGAGGTTGTGTGCGGGGCCGAGGTCGCGGAATTCCGCCCAGGCTCGATCACCCTTAAAGACGGCAGGAGCTTCGCGAGCGCGACGACCCTTCTTTCTATGGGCGTGCACTCAAACGTGGATCTCGCGCGAGCGGCGGGACTAACCGTCAATCGCGGGATCGTTGTCGACTCGCGGATGCAAACTTCCAGCCCGTCGATCTACGCTGTGGGAGACTGCGCCGAATTCGGCGGCATCGTGTGGGGAATAATACCCGCGGCGCTCGAGCAAGCGCCCGTCGCGGCAAAGTCCATACTCTCGGTCGCGGGCTTGATCCCGGCGGCCGCCGCGCCCGAATACGCGCAGACGGTGCCCAAGACCGCGCTCAAGGTCGGCGATATCGAGCTTATGTCGCTCGGGAAGGCGGTGCCGTCCCCGGAAGAGATCGCCTCAGGCAAGGTAATCGAGGTTTCGCGCGTCATGAACGGCGCCGCGGAACGCGGCGTTGAGCTAGCCTCTCAACGCTACGAAAAGTACGTGCTCGAGCCTCGGGACGGCGCGACGATTCTCGTCGGCGCCATCCTTTACGGCGCGAAGGATCGCCAGCAAGCGACCCAGAAAATGATGGGACAGGCGGTCAAGCCCGAGGAACTGTAGGCGTCGGCCGGTACTCGAGATAATCGAAATCGGCCGGAAGTCGCGCGCCGGTTAGGTCCGTGCATTGCAAGCCCACGAACGTCCCGGTGAATCCCCATCCGGCGGCGGGGTAGTGCGTGGCACCCTCGTCGGAGATGCGCGCGGCGTCCAAGTCCCCCCCGATTCGCCACCATTCCTTTCCGTCCTTAGACCAGGAGAACCGCAATATCTCGCGGTCCGATTCCGCCCGCAGAAAAATTCGATCTACCTTTTTTTCGCCGTCCACGTCGACCGCGATGCCGTCCCCTACGGGGTATTTCCATTTATCGTCGTCGATCGAGAGTACGTTCACGACCCTTCCGAGCTTTTCGTCGAAGGTAACGTAGAGCCAGTGGAAGAGCGAGGTGTTGTAGTACCAAATGAGCCCCGCCATCTGCTGCGGGGTTTCCGGAGAGAAGTCCACCGCCGTTTCCGCGAGGACAGAGAAATTCTGAACGCGGCGCGCGATCATGCTCTGCCTGAATTTCGACGAGGGGCTCTCCATGCCGTAAAGCCTGAGGAAGCCGGGGCGCGCCTTAAGGCTTGCCCAGTCCTCGGAAACGGGGCGCCTGAGCGAGTTGAGGTGGACGGAGAGCTTGCGCGCGTCGAAGTCCATGCGGGGGCTCTCGGCTGCGAATTCGACTGTAGGAAGATCGGGAGCGGGGACCTCGAACGATGCCTCGCGTCCGCCTCCCGCGACGCGGAGCCAGGGACCTTCGTCGCCCGTGGGGACGTGCCATTCCACTTTCGTGAGGAAGGTTTCCCGGCCAAGCGGGCAGTTACCGAGCTTGGTGAGCGGCCGGGCGCCGAGATGCGCGATGTACCAGTCGCCCGTCGAGGTTTCCACGAGCGAGCCGTGACCGGTTTTCTGGATCGGGTTTTTTGGGTTCCAGCGCGTACTGATGACGGGGTTGTCGGGCATCGTTTGATACGGACCCGCGATATTTCTCGAGCGCGCGAGCGTGACGGCGTGATCGTAGCCCGTGCCGCCCTCGGCGACCATCAGGTAGTACCAGCCATAGTGTTTATAGAGGTGCGGACCCTCCGTCATCTTGAGTTCGCTTCCGTCGTAGATATTTTTAACCGATCCAACGAGCTTTCTCGACTTTGGGTCGTATTCCTGCAGCAGGATGCCGCCGAACGCGTTTTTGCCCGCGGGGGCGCGGTGATCCCACATCATGTTGACGAGCCACTTCCGCCCGTCGTCGTCGTGAAAGAGCGAGGGGTCAAAACCCGACGCGTTGAGGAATATCGGCTTTGACCAGGGTCCGGTGATTTTCTTCGCGGTGACTAGGTAGTTCGGAGTGTCCTTGAAGACGCCGTCGAGCGAGCGGACGTTCGTGTAGATAAGCCAGAACAGCCCGTCCGCGTACGAAAGGCAAGGCGCCCAGATACCGCCCGAGTCGGGATTGCCGATCATGTCGAGCCTCGTTTCGTCGGCGAGGGGATGCGTCAGGAGTTCCCAGTGAATAAGGTCGCGCGAGTGGTGGATCTGCACGCCGGGATACCATTCAAACGTCGAGGTCGCGATGTAGTAGTCGTCCTTAACCCTGAGGATCGAAGGATCGGGATTGAAGCCTGTCAGTACCGGGTTTTGTATCATGTTGAGTATAACTCCTTTCACATGTATCGAGGTTAGTTATAATTAAAGACCATAACATTGATTAATACCAGCATAAAAGAGTCTTTATCATTGTAAAATTCCAAATTGTTTTCTCAATCAAGTAATGTGTAGAGTACAAGTAGATGTAAATGTATTTAACATGAGAGAGGTGAGTGAAGATAAGCAAGGCGCGATTAGCGCGGGAACTCGTTATTTTCTGGGCGGCGCGACGGTGCCGCGCGAAAGGAGGGCGGGTTCGATCCTAAGTTTTCGGAATGCCCTGCGGTCGGGACGTTCCATGCACTCGAACAGGAGATCCGCCGCCCAGCGCCCGAGCAACGCCTGCGGGTGTTCCATGGTCGTGAGCGGGGTGTCGCCCATGCGCGCTCGCGATATGTCGTCGTGCCCGACGATCGAAAGATCCTCAGGCACTCGCACGTCAAGCTCGCGGGCGGCCTGGAGGCCCTGGAGCGCGAGGTCGTCGTTGAAATAGAATATCGCGGTGATACCGAGCTCGCGTCGACCGAGGATCTCCCTCGTTATTCGGTATCCCGGATACGAGGGTTCGTCCTTCTCTAGGTACGCGAACTCAAGCGACGGGTCTCGCTCGATTCCCGCCTCGTCGAGGGCGCGGCGATAGCCTTCCCTGCGGTCAATCGCGGCCCGAACGCCGTCCTTATACACGTACGCGATTCTTTTATGGCCGAACGCGATGAGGTGCCGCGTCGCCGTCTCGCCGCTCTGGACGTCGTCGATCATGACCTTGGGGCAGTCGAATCCCGGTATGTCGTTTTCGATGAGCACCACGGGAATCTTCATCGAGCGGAGGAGCCGCATCGTTCGCGACTCCTCGGCGACCATGCACGAGAGGGCGGGTTCCATGATTAGCCCGTCGATGGATCGGCCGATCATCTCGCCGAGGAGCTGGCTCTCGCGCTCGCGGCTACCGCCTGAGTTCGCGGTCATGAGGCACGCTCCGTGACGGAGCGCGTTTTCCTCGATGCCGCCGATGATGGAGGGATAAATTTCGTTGGTGATGTTCGGGATAAGGAGGCCAATCACGCTGCCCTGCGCCGCGCCGGGATTGCGGTTGCCGCCGCTTGGCTCCGATTTTGAGCCGACGAAGGTGCCCTGTCCCTGATTGCGGAAGATGAGCCCGTAGTCCTCGAGCTCGTCGAGCGCCTTTCGGACGGTGGTCCGCGAGATGCCCAAGCGTTCCATGAACTCGGTCTCGCCGGGTAGCTGCGCGTTCGTCGGCACTATTCCCGACCGGATCAGCCGCTCGAGCTCGAGCGAAAGCCGACGGTATTTGGGAACGTCGTCCGAGGGAATGAACGAAAACTTTTTCCAGAAATCGCGCTCGTCCAAGGAATTCTCCGCATGTTACCGTGATGCGCCATGATACCCGATGGCCCGCGAAGGCGCAAGCGCGGGCCTCGGCGGTCGCGAGCGCCATGCCCGCGCCCGCGATTACGCTCAGTCGCCCAGTTTTTTTATTTCCTCGATCTTGTCGCGGATGGCGGCCGCTTCCTCGAAGCGGAGCGTCTCGGCGTACTCGGTCATCTGCGCCTCGAGCGCCTTGATGAGCTTCTTTCGTTGCGCCGGGATGAGGAGGTTATGGCTCTGGACGAGAATCTCCGACTCGGTCTCCGCGGATTCCTTCTTGATCTCGGTCTCGCGTACGAGCAGGTCCTCGATCGCCTTGCGGATCGTCTTCGGCGTGATGCCGTGCGCCGTGTTCCAGTCCTCCTGGATCTTCCGCCTGCGTACGGTCTCGTCGATGGCCTGTCTCATCGCGTCGCTCATCTTGTCCGCGTACATGACGACGGCGCCGTTCTCGTTACGCGCGGCGCGCCCGATGATCTGGATAAGGCTCGTCGCCGAGCGGAGGAACCCGATCTTGTCCGCGTCGAGGATGCCGATGAACGAAACCTCCGGAAGGTCGATGCCCTCGCGGAGAAGGTTGATTCCGATGAGGATGTCGAACTCTCCCGCGCGGAGCCCTTTCAGGATCTCGACGCGCTCGATCGTCTCGACTTCCGAATGTATGTACTTCACCTTGAGCCCGAGCCCCGAAAGGTAGTCGGTCAGGTCCTCGGCCATGCGCTTGGTAAGCGTCAGGATAAGGCTTCGCTCGTTTCTCGCGATCCGTGCCTTGACCTCGCGGTAGATGTCCTCCATCTGGCCCTCGCTTGGGCGCACCTCGACGTTCGGGTCAAGGAGGCCGGTCGGGCGGATCACCTGTTCGACGACGCGCGTCGAGCGCTTGAGCTCCTCGTTGCGCGGGGTCGCGGACACGAAGATCGCCTGGTGGAGCATGGCCTCGAACTCGGCCATCTTGAGCGGGCGGTTGTCGAGCGCGCACGGCAGGCGGAAGCCGAAGTCGACGAGGTTCTGCTTGCGCGACCGGTCTCCCTCGTACATCGCGCCGATCTGGCTCCAGGTAACGTGGCTTTCGTCCATGAAGAGGAGAAAGTCGTCGGGGAAATAGTGAAAGAGGGTAGCCGGCGGGTCGCCGGGGTTGCGCTGCGCGATCGGCGCGGAGTAGTTCTCTATGCCGGGGCAATAGCCCATCTCGCCGAGCATCTCGAGGTCATACTCCGTGCGGGTTTTAAGGCGTTCCGCCTCGAGGATCTTCCCTTGAGCCTTGAAGCGCGCGAGCTGCTCGTCAAGCTGGCCCTTGATGCGCTCGAGCGCGTTCGGGATCGCGTCCTCCTTGAGGACGAAGTGCTTTGCGGGATATACCGAGAGCTCGTCGAACTCCATCGTGATCTCGCCCGACACCGGGTTGAACCGCCTGATGCGCTTGATCTCCTCCCAGTCGAACTCGATCCGGTAGGCTTCCTCAAGGTACGCGGGAAAGATCTCCAGGGTGTCGCCGCGCGAGCGGAATCGCCCGCGCTCAAGCACCGCGTCGTTGCGCTCGTACTGGAGCGACACGAGCCGCTTCTTGAGGTCGTCGGGGTTGATCGCCTGGCCAACGTCGAGGTGAATCCTCATGTCCCGCCAGGATTCGGGCAGGCCGAGGCCGTAGATGCAGGAGACCGTCGACACGACGATGACGTCCCGCCGTTCCATCAGGCTGAAGGTCGCCGACAGCCGCATCCGGTCGATCTCCTCGTTGATCGAGGCGTCTTTCTCTATGTAGAGGTCGCGCGCGGGGACGTAAGCCTCCGGCTGATAGTAGTCGTAATAGGACACGAAGTACTCGACGGCGTTGTTCGGGAAAAAACTCTTGAACTCGCGGTAGAGCTGCGCGGCGAGCGTCTTGTTATGGCTGATGACGAGGGTCGGGCGCTGGACCTGCTCGATGATCTTCGCCATCGTGAAGGTCTTACCCGAGCCGGTGACGCCCTTGAGGGTCTGAAAACGATCGCCGGCGCGGAGCCCCTCGGCAAGCGCCTTGATGGCCTCGGGCTGGTCGCCCGACGGCTCGTATTCCGATACTACTTTGAAGGGTCTCATCTTTCGCGCCGCCCCCGGCGGCAGATTGCTTAGTTCTCCCGCTCGGCGAGCGTCATGCTCATCGAGATCAGCTGCTTGCCGCGGAGCACGGTGATCTCCACCGTCTGTCCCGGTTTCTTTGCCTCGAGCGCCGAATAGTAATCCGTCAGGCTATCGATCCGCTGGCCCGCGATGGAGGTGATAATGTCGCCTCCCAGATAGATGATCGAGCCCGAGCGGCCGGATCCGTAGCGCACGGCCTCGGTGCCGCCCTTGAGCCCCGCTTTCTCCGCGTTGCTTCCCGTGCCGACGCGCGAGACGAGCAGTCCCTTGTCGGTGCGGAGTTTCGCGTACTGGGCGATCGCCGGCGTCAATTGATAGAGCTCCGCGTCGATCGAGCCGCGGCGAACCTTGCCGTACTGGATGAGCTCGGAGACGACGCGCTTGGCGGTATTGACCGGGATCGCGAAGCCGATGCCGGCAGAGCTTCCCGAAGTCGAATAGATCATCGTGTTTATGCCGATCATGCGGCCCTGCGTATCGAGCAGCGGTCCACCCGAGTTGCCGGGGTTGATCGCGGTATCGGTCTGGATCATGTCCTTTATGATGGTGCCCGCCTCGGTCCGGATCGGGCGCCCGAGCGCGGAGACGATTCCCGTCGTGAGCGTCCGCTCTAGGCCGAAGGGGTTTCCGATCGCGAGCACTTTTTGGCCCACCTTAAGCGCGGACGACTCGCCGAAGGGAATGGTCTTGAGCGTCATTTCCTTTGGGGCTTCGAACTTGAGGACGGCGATGTCGTTTTCCTTGTCGGTCCCGACCACCTTGCCCTCGAATTGGCTTCCGTCCGAAAGCGATACGAATATCTTGACCGCGTCCGCGATGACGTGCGTGTTGGTCACGACGTAGCCGCGCGTGTCGATGATGGATCCCGAGCCCGATCCGCCTTCCTGTGGCACCGGCTCGAGGAACCAGTTAATCCCGACGGTCTCGGTCGTTATGTTGACGACGGCGTCGTTCGCCTTCTCGTATACGGTTATGTTTTGAGTCTCGTCCTGGGTGTAGCCCGCGCCGTCGCCGACGGTAATCGGCTGGGGGGCATTGGTGGAAAGCTCGAACGATCCCTCGCTCAGGGTTTTAATTCCGTCCTCGCCGGTTTCGGAGACGGCTAGCGTCTTGTCCGAGGTCTGCGCTTCGCGTCCCTTGCCCAATCTGGACTTGATCTCGCCTGAGGCCGCGAATCCTATGCACGTAACGGCAACGGCGACGAGAGCTATGCCGACGACCTGGTTCCTGCTGTATAGACGCATACTGAAGATCTCCTTGCGATACGACTAATATAGAAAAAAGGGACTCGTTCGGCAATCATTGTACCCCTAAACCATC
>DAOPXQ010000068.1:0-9895 GCA_035352395.1 Treponemataceae bacterium
CATGAACTGCTTGGTTCGGTCCTGCTTAAAAAGAATTTGCGCGAGGAATATCGTGACGCCGTTCGCCAAGAGGTTGATGCCGGTTCCGGATACCGTTTGATCGGCGTTCAGCGAGATCGCGGCGAACGCGTGAATCAACGAGAACAGCATGCCAAAGCACGCCCCGACAAGGAGCGCTATCCAAACCGAGTTAGGCCCAATGACGGGCTCAAGAAAGAAATGCGCGGTCGCGGCGGCGAACGCGCCGAAAATCATCAGACCCTCGAGCGCGATGTTCACGACGCCCGACCTTTCGCAGATCATCCCGCCGGTGGCGGTGATCAGGATCGGGGAAACGAGCATCAGTATGGTCGGGACCTTTCCCAGGATATTAATCATTTCGCGCGACCTCCCCGCCATTCTTTGCTTTCATGGTGTATTTAAAAAACATACGGAACCCGGTCCGTATCGCGATGAAAATAACGACGAGTCCCTGAATGATAAAAGTGATTTCCTTCGGTATTCCGTTCGACTGCATCAACCCTTGGGCTGACGAGAGCATGCCGAAAAGAAGGCCCGCCAACAAAGTACCGACGGCTGTATTATTACCGACGAGCGCGACGGCGATTCCCGTAAAGCCGTATCCGTCGTTCGACGCGAGCACGCGCCCATACTTGAACGAGCCCAGCGACACGATGCCGCCGGCAAGGCCCGCGAATGCGCCGGCGATCGCCATCGAAAGTACAACGCTCCGCATTACGGGTATTCCGCTGCACCGCGCGGCTTCTTTGTTGAAGCCGGTCGCGCGCAGCCCGAAACCCATCCTCGTTTTCTCGATGATGAACCAATAGGCGACCACCGAGATAATCACGAATATCATGCCGAGATTTAAAAGCGATCCATTCGTCAGTTGCGACAAGAAGTCGGAGCCAAGCAGGGCCGTCTTCGGGAAGTCGGGCGTCTTGTAAGTGTTAGTGCCGGGTATGCGCATAATCAAGATGCGCGACCCATACAGCGCGATGTAATTGAGCATGATCGTCGCGACGACTTCCGATACCTCGAATCTCGCCTTTAACCAACCGACGATTCCGCCCCAAACCGCGCCCGCGAGAATCGCGAGCGTAAGGGCGAGTACCCAATGAAGGACCGGAACCTGGGGTCCAAGAATGGCGAAAACCTGTGCCACCGTAATGCCCACGACGTATTGTCCCTCGCCTCCGATGTTGAAAAGGCCCGTTCGCGCCGCGAAGGCCATCGAAAGGCCGCACAAGATGAACGGCATCGACTGCGCAAGCCATTCTCCCACGTATCGGATATCCCAACGGCCGAGCTTGATGCTCCAGCCCGTCAGAACCTGAATGACCGCCTTATAGAGGCCAAGGGGGTTCCTTCCCACGCATAGAATGAGGATCGTCCCGCACAGGAAACCAAGCAATACGACCATTACCGACAGGGCGCCGTCGGATGAAAGGAGCAGTTCCCTGATGCCGCGTTTATGTCCCTTTCCCGTCATCTTTCAGTCTCCTTCGGCGCGTCCAACCGCATGCCGGCCATCATCAATCCGATTTGATGCTCGTCGACCTCGCCTGCGTCGAACGTTCCAACGATCTCGCCCTTCGATATGATCGCGATTCGGTCGCAAAGGTTCATGATCTCGTCCAGCTCGAACGAAACGAGAAGGACTGCCCTTCCCTTGTCGCGTTCCTCCACGATGCGCTTGCGAATATACTCGATAGCGCCGACGTCAAGCCCGCGCGTCGGCTGGGCGACGACCAGCACGTCGGGAGAAAGCCCGATTTCGCGCGCGATGATAACTTTCTGCTGATTTCCGCCGGACATATTACGGGCCTTCATGACGGGGCCCTCGCCCGCGCGAATGTCGTACTGATCTATAAGATCTCGCGCGCGGTCGTTGATTTTCTGGAAATCAAGCACGCCAAGGCGCGAGGAATAAGGTTCTTTGTCGTAGTCCTTAAGCACCGCGTTTTCCGCGATGGAAAAATCGAGGATAAGGCCGTGCTTGTGACGGTCCTCGGGAATATGCCCAATGCCGGCCTCGATTCGCTGCTTGACCGTCATCTTGCAGATATCCGCGCCGTTAACGAGGATGCTTCCCGACTGAGCGGGCGCGAGCCCAGTAATCGCGTAAATCAGTTCCGTCTGCCCGTTGCCGTCGATGCCCGCGATTCCGACGATCTCGCCCGAGCGGACGTCGAGCGAAAGGTTCTTTACGCCGGCGGTACCGCGCGAATTGAGCACGGAAAGATCGCGGATCGATAGCCGCACGTCGCCGGGCTTCGCCGGTGCCTTGTCTATCTCGAACTTGACAGCCCTGCCGACCATGAGCTCGGCCATTTGTTCCTCGGTCGCGCTCGCGACGTCGACCGTGTCGATATACTTGCCGCGCCTGAGTACCGTGCATCTCTCGGCGACTGCCTTGATCTCGCGAAGCTTATGGGTGATAAGGATGATCGTCTTGCCCTCTTGCTTCAGGCGCCGGATGATATCCATCAGCTCGTCGATCTCCTGCGGCGTCAATACCGCGCTGGGCTCGTCGAGGATCAGGATATCCGCGTTTCGGTACAGCGTTTTGAGAATCTCGACGCGCTGCTGCATGCCGACGCTGATATCCTCGATTCTGTCGCGAGGGTTTACCATCAATCCATATTTCGCCGAAAGCTCGGCCACCCGCCGTTCGGCGGACTTAAGATCAAGCATCCCGAGCCGCGTTCGGCTCTCGATCCCGAGGACGATATTCTCGGTAACGGTGTAGTTATGCACGAGTTTGAAGTGTTGATGAACCATACCTATGCCGAGCGCGGTCGCGTCGTTGGGGTTCTTGATCCTAACCTCTTTTCCCCTGATCTTAATGATGCCTGAATCGGCGTCATAGGACCCGAAAAGAATGGACATGAGCGTTGATTTTCCCGCGCCGTTCTCGCCTAAAAGGGCGTGAACCTCGTTGTCGCGGACCGATAGATTGACGTTGTCGTTGGCGACCACGCCGGGAAACGTTTTTGTAATGCCGATCATCTCGATTGCGTTTTCTTGCATCGCTCTCTCCGTTCGTCAGATGGCAGCATAAAAACGGGCTGCCCGGCAAAAAACCGGACAGCCCGCTATCGGCGATGGGTAAGCTTAGTTATCCTTCGCGCCAAGTCCCGCGGGGACTGCCTTGGCGTCAAGGGCTTCCTTATAGGTAGCGTGAACCTTGATCTTGCCGTCGATGATTCCCTGCTTGGCGGCATTCACCTTCGCGACGATATCGGCGCCGAGTTCGGCGTTCCGGTCGGAGAAGTTGATTCCGTTGGACTTCATGTCAAGAACGACGACGCCGGAGGCGAACGTCTTTCCCTCAATGGCTTTGAGTCCGTTGAAGGTCGCGGTCTCGACGCTCTTGAGCATCGAGGTCAGAACCGCGGACTTACCGTCGGTGTAGACGCCTTCCTCGTACTGGTCGGAATCGACGCCGATCGCCCAGACGTTCTTGCCCTGGCTCCGGTATTCCTTCGCCTGGGCGATGGTTCCGTTACCGGTACCGCCGGCCGCGGAGTAGATCGCGTATACGCCGGAATCGTACCAGTTCTTCGCCTGTGCCTTAGCGAGCTCGGGCTTACCCCAATCGTTCGCGTAGTAATCGACGACGACCGCGTTCGGGATAACCGACTTCAGGCCCTCGATGTATCCGATCTCGAACTTGGTGATGGTCGCGCCGGGCACTCCGCCGATGAAACCGAATTTCGGGTTCTTGATATTGTCGGCCTGCGCCTTGAGCGCGGCGGCAACGCCGACGAGATACGAACCCTCATGCTCGGAGAACATGAACTGCATGACGTTGGGGGCGTTAACCCAGTCAACGTCGACGATCATGTATTTCTGGTTGGGATAAAGTTTGGATACCTCGGTGAGCGCGTCCGCGAACGTGAAGCCGGTTACGCAGATAAGGGAATATCCCTCGTCGGACGCGAGCTTAAGGTTCGGGATGTACTGATCCTGAGTCTGGCAGGTCACGACGTCGTAAAGCTTGCCCCTGCTTGCCTGGTTCTCCCAGGTATCGCCGTAGTAAGCAAGGATTCCGCGCCATGCGGCCGCGTTAAACGACTTGTCATCGATGCCGGTGGCGTCGGTAATGAGTCGTATGGTCGGTCGCGCGTCAGCTTTGTCGCTCGCCTTTTTGGCGCAGCCGGTAAAGGCCCCCAACGTGACGAGCAGCACCATGAGCGCCGCAATGATTTTCTTCATAATTCCTCCTCCTATAGTATGTGCCGCGGCTTGCGGTTAACTATAGGTGAAGTATAATCGTTTTTGATTTATAACTCAAGCAAGTCAAAAAAGTCACTGGTTTCGGCTCAGATCGCCATAGCGAAGAAGGTCCGCCTCCAGCATACGCCAAAAACGGGGCTCATCGACGCTTTGCGCGACGGATACGTTCGGTTTGAGGAGCGTCGCGCCGTGAAAATCGACCACGGTCCGTCCGACGGAATACTCGCCTGAAAGCTCGATGTCCACGCGGTAGTCGCGCAGAGTGAATAGGGATGGATCCGAAACGTACGCGACGCAGCAGGGATCGTGCATCGCGGGACGCTCGCCGATGTATTTCTCGCAGGCAGCGGCGTAGCTCCGCATGCTCGCGGCGAAAATGCCCGCAGCGCGCCCAGGAAACGCCGCAAACCGCTCAAGAAGATCCGGGGTGAGCGTCACGTTCCGCGTGACGTCCAGGCCCATCATCGTGAGCCGCGCCCCAGAGCCGAACACGATCGACGCGGCCTCGGGATCGGCGTGTATGTTGAATTCGGCCGAAGGGGTTACGTTACCCGCGCCCATGGATCCGCCCATAAGCACGATCTCGCGCACGCGCGAGCATATCGCGGGCTCGAGGCGAATCGCCATCGCGACGTTCGAGAGAGGGCCGACGGCGACGAGGGTAATCTCGCCGGGTTCGCATTCCATTATTTTACGCGCGATAAAAGCCGCGGCGTGCCCATTTTCGGCCACGCGATCGCAGGAATCGAACCGGGGCCCGTCAAGGCCGGACTCGCCATGAATCCTCGATGCGGGCACGAGCTCGCGAACGAGGGGACGCGTCATTCCGGCGTATACCGGCGCGTCGATGCCCAGCGCGGAGCACATATTCAGGGTATTTCGCAGGGTTTTGGGAAGGGTCTGGTTGCCGGCGGTTACCGTTATCGCCTCGAGGCGCAACGCGGGATCGCGGCCCGCCATCATGATGGCGACGGCGTCGTCGTGTCCCGTGTCGACGTCGAGTATGATCCGGCGCGGGGTCATTTTTTTTGCCCTTCGTTTTTCTTATGGTCTTTTTCCATCTTGTCTTTCCAGACGTCCGCCTTCTTCTTAACGTCCTCGGCCTCGTTCCGCTCGTTCAGGATGAGGTGAATGCGCCTGAGCGCGAGGAGATAATTGATGCCAAGGCGGAAATCGTCGATGCGTCCGGTGGACAGCTCGTATTTTTCCCGATAGCGGTCTGCCGCCTGCTGGAGAAGCCGTTTGACGAGCCTGAGATGGAACACCGTGTCGTCATATTCCGCCGAATGCGGGTCAAGGCCGTCCTTCGACGCGGTCTTAAGGTCGATGATGTTCTTGGCGACCGTGGCGAAGCGGGCTTCGAGCTCGACGAAGGTCCACCGCCACTTGGTATTGTCGCCGTAGGCGTCAACGACCATTCGGATTGCAAGCCCCAGCTTGCGTACCAAATAGTATCGTTTCGACTCGGGAAGGTTCTTGATCTCGTCGGTTTTATTTTCGTAATCCGCGTAGGGAACGTCGATAAAGTTGGAAACGGTCTCTTCGAGGTAAATGACCGCCTTATAAAGGGTTTTCCGCGCGTCGTTGAGCGCGTCCTCGTTCTTGACGCCGAGGATCGAGACGGATAGATAGTGCTTTGAAAGATAGAGCGTCGTCAGATAGAGCATCTCGTCGGTCAGCATCAACCGCTTATACGACGCGCCGGTCGGGTCCTGCTCGATCATCATGAGCATGTTTTTCTCGCGGATAAGGAGCGCGTCGATCTGCTGCTGATACGTCGCTACCCGTTCCCCGTATGTCTGTCTCGCCTCATCCGTAACTTTCGCCATTCGTTAGCTCCTCGAATCCCGCCGGAAACCGCGTTGGCAGGCAAATAGACCTAGTTGGAATACCGCGTCAACAGCTCCTCGGCGTGCTGCAACGACGCGGCGCTCACGCCGTCGCCGGCGAGCATCCGCGCGATCTCCTCCGTGCGGGTCTTTCCGGAAACCGCGAAGGCGCGCGTGATCGTCTTTCCCGAATCGCTGTTCTTCTCGATCTTTATCTGATTATCGGCACGAACCGCTATGCTCGCGAGATGGGTTATGCACAAAATCTGCTTTCGCCCCGAAAGTTGCTTAAGATGACCGCCGACGGCAAGCGCTACCTCGCCGCCTATGCCCGTATCGATCTCGTCGAATATCAGGGTTCCCGTCTCGTCGGCGTCGGCGAGCACGGTCTTTAGGGCGAGCATCACGCGTGAAAGCTCGCCGCCCGACGCTATGCGCGCGAGGGGTTTTTCGCTCTCGCCCGGGTTCGCGCTGATCATGAATTCGACGTTGTCGAATCCATACGGACCCGACCGCTGCGTGGTGTCGCTGCCCTCGCGCAGTTCCAGACGCACGGAAAAGGTGGTGCCTTTCATCCCAAGCGAATGGAGAATTCCCTCCACGCCCGTCTTCAGTAAGCCCGACGCGGCCTTGCGTTTCTGGGAAATCGAAAGTCCCGCGGAGTAGAGCTCACGCTCAAGAGACGCGATTTCCTCGTCTATATGGGTTTTATTGGTTTCCCAACCGGCGAGCTGCTCAAGCTGGGCCTCCGCGTCGTCGGCGTACGCGATCACTTCTTGGACTGTTGCGCCGTATTTCTTCTTGAGTTTGTATATCTGAGAAAGCCGTTCCTCGACCGTCTCTAGCCTTGCGGGATCGAAAGAGAGACTGTCCCGATATTGACGGAGCGTCGCCGCGATGTCATCCAACTCGTAGTAGCTCGTTTCAAAGCGCGTAAGCGGCGATGAAAGCCCTTGATCGATGGATGCGCTGCCCTCTAGGGAAGCGCGTACCCTTTTAAGAGTCGGAACCGCGCCGTCCGGGCCCGAAAGCCCGTCGCAAGCCTGATCGATAAGCGCGAAGAGTTTCTCGTGCTGCGAAAGACGCTGTTCTTCCGCCTGGAGGCTTTCCTCTTCGGAAGGAGAAAGGGCCGCCTTGCGGATCTCGTCCACGGCAAAACCCAAAAGCTCGATCTTAAGCGAGCGTTCTTTTTCCGAGGTATTCATGTCGTCGCGCATTTTCCGTTTCTGCGCGAGCGCGGCGTACTTCACGGTAAACGCCGCGACCTCATCCTCGATCCCCGCATAAGCGTCCAGGAATCTGCGATGCTCCTCGACCTTGAGCAGGGACTGATGGTCATGCTGTCCATGGATATCAACGAGAAACGAGGTAAACTCGGCGAGTTCCTGGCGCGTGACCGGTGTATCCTGAATCCACGTCCCGCTCCTTCCGTTCGCGCGAAGCGTCCGCCTTAGGAGCACGCGTTCACCGTCAGGCGAGATATCCTTGGCCGTTAGCCACTCCCTCGCGCTTTTCGCGCCAGGCTCCAGATACACCGTGCCCGAGACCCGCGCTTCCTCGGATCCCGTCCGTATCGAATCAACGGCGGCCTTACCGCCGAGAAGGAACGTTAATGCGCCGATTAATATCGATTTTCCCGCGCCGGTCTCGCCTGAAAGGATATTCAGGCCGCGCTCGAATTCTATCGAGGCCGAGTCGATAAGCGCGAAATCCTTAACGGACAGATCCTCAAGCATGAGTTCCCCCATTAAAGGGCGTACCCGACCAATTCAGCTTAGAGCGCAACGCGCCGTAGAAAACGCCCGAGTCGCAGCCAATCAGGCGTACGCGATCATGGGATTCCGTCAGGGACACGGAATCGCCTTCCTGAAGGGGAAAGGCTTCCTGCCCGTCTATCGTTAGGATAACGTCCTTGTGCCGTAATTCCTGCACGATAACCTTCATGATCCCCGTGGACGGCAAGACGATCGGTCTATTGGAAAGCGAAAATGCGCATATGGGCGAAAGAACGAGCGCGGAAAGCTCGGGCCCGACGATGGGGCCGCCAGCCGCCGCGGAATACGCCGTCGAACCCGTCGGTGTCGCGACGATCACGCCGTCGGCTTTGTAAGTCCCAAACGATATTCCGTTAAACAGCACCTCAAGCATCACTATTTTCGCGAGACCGTGCCCGGACACGACCGCGTCGTTCAGCGCATCGGACTCAAAAACGATAGTTCCCTTCCGCTCAACCCGCGCGTTCAAGAGCATACGTTCGGAACTATGGATTCGACCCACCAAAAAATCATCGATAGCGGACTTCCAGTCACTCGGCTGAATACCGGCGATAAAGCCAAACTCCCCAAGATTTACCGGCAAGACGGGAATCCCGCGACGAGCGCAATGGCGAGCAGCGAAAAGCACGGTACCGTCGCCGCCCAAGGTAATGGCAAAATCGTATGCGTCGAACGGATCGCGGGGAGAAAGCCCCTCATACTCGTAGATATCGCAGTTCACGTCTTTGGCAAGCAGGAAATCCCGAATCTCGGCGGCAATAACGGAGGCTTCCGGCTTCCACGTATTTACGATCGCGATCGCTTTTTTTACGGTATGCATCCTATTCTCCGGTTATCGCCTTCGATGGCAGGTCAGGGTAAGGTCGCGAGAACCTTCGCGATCTTCGCGGCATTCGCGCTTCCAAGGCGCGGATATAGCGGGAATAGAACGCATCGCATTAAAAGGGACTTTGCGTTCTTGTATCCCTCAATGCCTTCTCCGAGCGATTCGGCGACCGATCCGGAAAAAGCGCTCTCGATCTCGATTTCCTTCCTGGAAACGTATTGTTTAACGTCTTTTAAGCCGCTTGAGAGGATCACCGGGAACGAATAGACCGAAGTTGCGCCTTCGCCCACTTGATTGATCGTTTTATGGCGGCCTTGCATGAGCGAACGCACGAAAATTGAGTGCATTTCCTTTCGCAAAGCCATATTACGGTTCATTTCCTTAAGCTGAACGTACGCAAGGGCGGAATTGATATCGGGCAGAACATCCATCGATGGAGCCTCATCGGCCAGTTTTTTTAGAACGATGGATTCACGCTTCGCGGGCGCGATAAGCACGGCCCCGCCTCCGCCCGTCAATAGATCGCGTTCCTCAAGGCCCAGAATCGCGAACACGCCAAACTGACCGGCTTGCTTCTCGCCGAAGGTTGAACCAGCGCTTTGGGAGATATCCTCGATTACGGGGATATTCAACGCGAGAATCTGCGCCATGTCGGGTAGATACCCTAATGTCTCGTGCAGTAACAGCAAACGACCGCCGTTCTTAACCGCCTCCTCGAGCGCGGTTTGCGAGATTAGCGCCGTTTCGGGATCCACGTCCGCGACGATCGGGGTCAATCCAAGTTGGGCTACGACTTGCTGGTGCCAAAGCGGGGCCAATGCCGAAATGATCACTCCCGATCCCGCGGGCAGATCGAGCGCGCGCACGGCATAACTAAACGCTATTGCGGAGCTTCGCAGCGCGAGCGCGCCTTCAACGAGCAAATTTTCCCTGATGAGGGAAACGAGTTTCTGATTCACTTCGCCGGGACCGATTTTTTCCGAAACCATGCAGGTTAGAACCGCATCCATTTCCTTCCGGCGTATTGTTGAGCTATAAACTGGTAATTTCATGTACACCAAGCACTTCTATATAGATTTTTTTGTCAGAGACTGGCTAGTTTCTGCAATTCTTTCGCGCTGAAAAGTCTTCTGATATCAAGAACGATGAGGTAACCGGCATCCTGCCGGACGACTCCGTTGATGTATTCGGCCCCGATACCGCTGATCATCTGAGGCGGCGGC
>DAOPXQ010000069.1:0-9623 GCA_035352395.1 Treponemataceae bacterium
CATCGCGCTCGCGCTCGCGCTCGTCGGGCCGTTGCGGGGCGGCGGAATCGCGCTTGCCCTAAGCCTCGCGAGCCTCGCGAACACCGTGTTTCTCCTAATGTTCCTGAAAAAGAAAAAAAGCTGCGACCTCGCGCTCGTGCTCCGCTCGACGATCGTGTACGCGCTCAAGATCACGGCGTTCTCCGCTGTCGCGGCCTTCCCGATATGGTTCTTCCGCGACGCCATCTACGGCGCGTTCGCCGGGTACAACCGGTTCGTCAGCCAGGGCGCGCCGCTCGCGCTGAGCCTCGCGATATTCGGCGCCGTCGGGACGGCCTTACTCGCCGTCACCCGCGACCCGATCGCCGTTCAGCTTACCGGCGCGATAAAGAGAAAGATTAAAAAATAGGATTGGTCAGTCGTTTCGCTCGACTATCGCGGAGACTTCCTTCTCGCGGTAGCCGAACAGGAAGAAGAAACCCGTCAGCGACATGACGGCGGCGACGGCGAGCGTCGCGCGCAGACCCCAGCGGGTGATGCCCTGATCCGCGCCGCCGATCGCGACGAGCGACGGGAACGCGATCGCGGTCGTCATCTGGCCGACCTTTTCCGACAGCGAATAAAGCCCGAAGTACAGGCCCGCGCGGCGCTGGCCCGTCTTTCTCTCGTGAACGACGGCGAGATCCGCGACGAGCGCGTTCGGTATCACCGCGAAGACCGCGACGGGAATCGCTATCATGGCGGAAAGCGCGATGCCCTGGACCCAGGGATCGATCGCGAAGCGGCCGGCGAATGCCGTCATCGTGAGCGCGACCATCAGCATGAGGAAGGCCGAGAACAGCAGCTTTCGCTTGCCGAATTTCCCGACGAGGCCATACACCGGCGCGTACAGCAAAATTCCGATGAAGAAAATAAGCAGGACGAAAAAACCCGCGTCGCGAACGGTAAGCCCGAGCAGTTTCGTCACGAAAAGGGAGTAGCCCGTCATCGTGATGGCGGACGCCGTCCGATACATGATGTCCGCGACGAAGTAATGCCTGAAATACGAATCCTTGAACACGGCCGAAATCGACTCCCCGAAGCCGCCCTTAACCGGCTCGTCAGGGCCGAGTCGCTTCTCGTTAATGCGGCGCGCCGGGACCATCATGCAAAGGAACGAGACGGCGGCGTACACCGCGATGATGACGCGAAACACGGTAACGGGGGAAAGACCCGTGTTGGCGGTAAGCAGGTCCGCGAGATAGAAGATGCGGTTGCCGCAAAGCGAGGCAAGACCGGTCGCGAACGCGAGCATCGTCGAGATCTGCACGCGATCGCGGGGACTCGCGCCGATCTCGGCGAGCAGGGCGATGTACGGAATCGAGTACATCGAGAGGCAAATATAGAACACGACCGTCAGCGCGAGCACGTAGGCCGAGTTGACGAAAAACGAACCGGCGGAAGGCGGGCAGAAAATCAGGACCGACGAGAGCGCGAGCGGCGCGGCGGAGAAAATCATCAACCCCGTCCTTCGGCCTTTTTTCATCTGGTTCGCGTCGGACTTATAGCCAAACCACAGCCCGGCCCCGGCGTCCACCAATCGGTTCAGGGCGAGGATCAATCCAGCGACGGTGAAAAACCCGAGGATATATCCCGGATAGAGGTACACGGGGTACGACGGTTCGCCGTAAAAACCGCGGGTAACGAAAAAAGAGACGAACAGTTTGCCCGCACCGTAGGCTGAAAGCACCAATCCGAACTGACCTAACGCGTAAAGTAGCTTCTTTTTCAGGGACAGGTTCAAGACGGGCTCCTCGAGGTAAATTTGCCGTTTATCATAGCCGATTTACTTTACCCTGTCAAAGATTATGAAGTATATTGACCATATGGAAATATACCAGAAACGACGAGCCGACTTATACACCTGGATGGCCAGAAACAGCGTCGCCATGGTGGTCCTCGAGGATACCGAGGATCGCCGGGACCCGGCGGTACGCTATTTTTCCGGACACCCGTCGGACGCACTGCTCCTGTTGACCATCACCGGCCACGCCGTGCTGTGCCCCTGGGACGAGAACCTCGCCACCAAGATGGCGGACGTCGACGTCATCGTGCCCTACACGGAATTCGGGCGACATCCCGTCACCGCGGTCGCGCGCCTGGCCGAGAAGATCGGCGTTCCGAAGAACGCCCGCGTCGAGATACCGTCCACGACGCCCTACCCCACCTTCCTTAAATACGTCGATGCCCTGCAGGACTACGACGTCCTGTGCCGCGAAGGCGGCGCCGGCGACGAGATACTGAGAATGCGCTCCATCAAGGATTCGACCGAGATCGAGATCGTCGAGAAGGCCTGCGCGATCACCGATCAGATTACCGACGCGCTCGAAAAGCAAATGCGGTCGGGAAAAATTAAGACGGAAAGCGACGCTGCCCTGCTGATCGAGCGAGAGGCGCGGGCGCGAGGCGCCGAGGGCACCGGTTTCGAGACCCTCGCCGCGGGACCCTCGAGAAGCTTCGGCATCCACGCGTACCCTCCTTACACCGATGGACCGTTCCCCGCCCCGGGGCTTTCTATCCTCGACTACGGGATCAAGTACGAGGGATACACGAGCGACGTGACCCTGACCATCGCCTCGGGCGAACTCTCCGCCGCGCAGGAAAAGCAGATCGCGCTCGTCGAGCGCGCGTACAAGGCGGCTCTCGCGCTCTATATGCCTGGCAAGCAAACGCGCGAGGCGTCCCTAAAGGTTGACGAGATTTTTCATAAGGCGAAGAAATCCATGCCCCACGCGCTCGGTCACGGCATAGGGCTCGAGGCGCACGAGGGCCCGGCGATCCGCAACCGCGAGGACAATACCTGGGTGTACGAGCCGGGGATGATCGTCACGCTCGAGCCGGGTCTCTACGACGCGAAGCTCGGCGGGTGCCGCCTCGAGAACGACATTCTGATAACGGAAACGGGAAACCGCGTCCTGACGAACGCGCGAATCATTCGACTGTAAGGGCAATGTCCCGCGTCACGATTACCGACGCGCCGGTGCCTTCCCAATCCGCGATCACGACGTCGCCGACGCGCGTCGGAAGGGTAACCTCCACGCGCAAAAGCGCGGCCACGAGTTCGCCGACGCGGGCGCGCGGGATCGGAACGGTCGTGCGAACGGGCACGCGCCGGGGAAGCCGAGGGTCGGAGACCCCTTCGGGAAGGACGGCGCGACAGGTCGCGGTCATGGTCCGCTTTGGGTCGGTCGCCTCGGATCGGCCGTACGCCGCCCCGCGAGGGCATGCGTTCCCCGTCACGGCATAGTCAGGGCCGTCGCCCACCGTAAGCGCGCAACCGCGCGGACAGACCACGCAAACGTATTCAGCCATTATGCGGTTTCCTCCGGGTCTATCGAGGCCTCAAGCGCCGCATCCGTCCGAAGCGCGCCGAGGGCGCCTTCCGGAATCTCCGCGAAAATCATCTCGCCCGGACGAACCCACGACAGCTTTTTTTCGAAGACCACGCTCTCGCCGTCGCGCAGGCAAAAGTTCCCGTGATCCATGGGAACCATACTGCGCGTCGAGAGCGTCTGCGCGCGCGCGCGGTCGAGGCTCGACGGCACGGTATAGCGGACATTTTTTCCCGCCCGAACGGAAATTTCGCCGAGGACTTGCTCGCCGGAACCTCTTTCGCCGGCGGTTTTCCCTCGCGATCGTTCGAGCCAGTCGGCGCAGAATGATCCGGCGCGAGTCGCTTCCCCGACGACGCGGTCGACGAGGTCATGGATATGAAGCGCGTTTCCGCAGGCGAAAACGCCGGGTACCGCGGTCATTAGGCGCGAGTCTACGGAGGCGCCGTTCGTCGCGGGATTGAGCGGGACGCCCATTCGCGACGACAGCTCGTTCTCCGGGATAAGCCCCACGGAGAGAAGCACGGTGTCGCAGGGGATGGTAAACGCCCTATCAACGTTTGGAGCGCCGTTCACGAGCGGCGCGACCTCCACGCCGGTCACGCGATCCTTCCCGACGATTCTGAGGGTCGCGTGCGAAAGATACAGGGGAATCCCGAAGTCGTCGAGACACTGCGCGATATTGCGCGCGAGTCCCGACGGGTAGCGGGCTATCTCGACGACGGCCTCAACCTTCGCGCCGGAAAGGGACAGGCGGCGCGCCATGATGAGCCCTATATCGCCCGAGCCGATTATGACGGCGCGCTTTCCGGGAAGGTACCCATCGACGTTGATGAGCCTCTGCGCGAGCCCCGCGGTGAAAATGCCAGCGGGCCTGTCGCCGGCGATTCGTATATTTCCTCGATTTCGTTCCCTGCTTCCCATCGCGAGCACGACCGATCGGCACTCGACGCGGCGAACCCCGTCGATAGACGATGAAAGGAGGGCGCGGAAAGCGCCTCGGGTATCGCTGCCGCGCGGATCATCACTCCCGCGCGCGGGATCAGGGCGCTCGATGGAGAGCACGGTCGTGTTAAGGAAGGTCGGGATGCCGGCGAGAGCGACCTC
The DNA here is from genome assembly GCA_035352395.1 of Treponemataceae bacterium. Lineage (GTDB taxonomy): Bacteria > Spirochaetota > Spirochaetia > Treponematales > Treponemataceae > Teretinema. Next base: position 4,458 of record DAOPXQ010000069.1, read on the forward strand.
GGTCTCGAGCCGCGCCGCGAATTCGGGGCCGGTCAATTCCTCCCCAAAGAGATGGAGACCGAAGCCGCTGTGAATGCACTGAGGGAGTATGCCGCCCATAAAACCCTCGCGGTCGACGATCGCGCAGGAATGCCCGCGGCCCGCGAGCGAAAGCGCGGCGGCCATGCCGGCGGCGCCGGCGCCGACGATCAGCGCGTCGTAAGTCACAGTTCGTCCTCCAGCACGGCGCTTTGCCCGCCGCGCTTGGTTATCATGTCGTAGGATAGTCCGGTCTCGCGCATGATGATGCCTATGATTCGATGCGTGCAGAACCCGCCCTGACAGCGGCCCATCTGCGCGCGCGTGTAAAACTTCACGCCGTCGAGCGTCGCGTGCCCGTGCGCGATCGCCTCCACGATCTCCGCCTCGCTGATTCCCTCGCAGCGGCAGACGACGTTCCCGTAGCGTGGATCCTTCGCGACGAGTTCCGCGAGGTCCTCGGGCGAAAGAGTGCGCGCCTGAACGGGAGCGCGAACGATCGGGTCGTACGAGGGGTTTTCGGAAAGCTCAAGTCCGTCACGCAGCAACAGATCCTTGACGTATTCCGCCACGGCCGGCGACGCGGTAAGGCCGGGGGATTGGATTCCCGCGACCTGGATAAGGCGGGGCGCGACGGAGGAAGACGCGATGAAAAAGTCCTCGCCGAGCGCCGGCCGAAGACCAGCGAAACTCGTGATCACGTCGCGCTCTGAAACCGAGGGAACGAGACCCCTCGCCGACGCGACGATATCGGCGAGCCTTCGAGACGTCGTGGAAAAATCGTCTTTGTCGGGGACGGGATCGGCGGTCGGCCCGATCAGCGTCGTGCCCTCGACCGTCGGAATCACGAGCATTCCCTTGGAGACGCTCGACGGGACGGGAAAGACGACCCGCGAGGGGCGACCCTCCGCGAGTTTATCAAGCAGAAAATACTCGCCCTTCCTAGGGGATATCTCGAAGTCCTCGGCGCCGAACGCGCGCGATACCTCGTCCGCGCGGAGGCCGGCGGCGTTGATCGCCCATCGGGCCCGCACGGAGCGACCGTCGGAGGAATCGATCTTCCAAACAGTCTCGCCCGATCGCGCGTCGCTTACGCGGCTCGCGGTCGAGACGCCAAAGCCCGTCTCGAGGACGGCGCCGTTCTTTTTCGCGCTTTCAATGAGGGAAAAGACATAGCGATACGGTTCGACGATTCCGCCCGACGGCGCATAGAGCCCGCCTACGGTCTCGCCGGAAAGCTTCGGCTCGAGCGCGAGCATGCGTTCCCGCGAGCAAAGCTCAATCCCCGGGGCGCCGTTCGCGAGTCCTTGCGAATAGAGGTGCTCGACCGCGCGCATCTCGTCCGGATGGAGGGCCGCGACGAGAATTCCGCATCGCCTGAAGGGGAAACCGAGCTCCCGTTGGAGCTGGTCGAACATACCCGCGCCCTCGATCTCGAGCCGCGTTTTAAGGAAGCCCGAGGCGTGATGAAAACCGCCGTGCACGATCCCGGAATTCGCCTTTGAAACGCCGAACGAGACGTCGGCCTCGCGCTCCAGGATCGCGATCCTGAGCCGGTAACGCGAAAGCCGCCGCGCGATCGAGGCGCCGGAAACCCCGGCGCCGACGATGGCGACGTCGAAGGGAGTATTATCGCTTATCATGGACGTCGTACTTACCGCGGATCTCCTCGATCCATTTTTTCATCGTCACCGCGAAACCCGGGTCCGGCAGCGCCTGCGCCATCGATTCGAGGAATTCGAGCGTCTCCGAGATGCCGACGCGCGCGCCGAGCGTGGACTCGAGAAGGACGTCCCGGCGCGACGAAAGAAGGTCGCGAATCCTACGGACGCGCGGATCCTCGCGAAGCCCGGGCTTGCCGGAGAGCCGCTCGATGATAAACTCAAGCTGAATGCGCTCATCGCTTAACAGATAATCCGCGAGATCATGCTCGGGAAGCGAAAGCGTTACGCGCTTCAGGTAATTGAAAAGATCGAGTAATTCCGGGACCTTCGTATCGGTAAGGACTTCATCGAATCGCGGCGGCGACAGCACCGGCGCGCGTATCGGGAACGGATACTTTCGCGGGAGCGACTCGCCGCCGATCGCGATTTCGCCCGCGACCGCCGGTTCGCCGCCGATGGTTTGTTCGCCGCCGATCGCCGTTTCGCCCGCGATCGTTTCCTCGCATGACTCGGAAAAATCCATCGGTTCGCTTTCGAGCGAAAGCTCGACGTCGTCCATGGGAAGGGAGAAATCAGGCTGCGACAACGATAGATCGTCCATAAGCGCGGAAGGCTCGATCGACGGCGCTTCGGGCTCGCTGGGCTCAGGATACTCGGGGTGAGTTTGATTCCGTCGCGGAGGCTCGCTTTTAAAATCGTCACCGCGATCCGGAGTCGATTCGCGCGCGAATTCGGGTTCTGGCATCGCCTCGGGAAATTCATCGCGAGGGATGTCGTCGATCGGTGAAGGCGGCGGCGTGACCGGTTCCGGACGCGGAAAGTCATCGCGCGCCCGATAGTCGTCTGCCGGAGGATTCGCCGGTAGCGGCTGCTGCGCTGCCCTGGTCTGTTGTGCAGGCTCAGGTTGTTGGTAAGGCGCGGGCTGCTGCGCGGGTTGTTGCGCGGGCGCGGGGGAAACGTCGGGAAGCTCGATGGATTCGGGTTCCTCGGACACGTCGGCGCCAAGCTGAATCTCGCTCTCGTCCGCGGGATTTTCCGGGCCGTAGAGCGATGGGTTAAAGGTTTCGGGCATCTCGATCGGCTCCCCGAGATTAACCAGATCGTCGAGCGTTTCCTCCGGCTCGACGTCCTCGGGCTCTTCCTCAGTGGAAAGCAATTCGTCGAACGGCATCTCGCCGTCCTCGACGAGTTCGTCGGACATCTCAAACTCGGCGTCGTCGGTTTCCTCGTCCACCGGGACGAAGGCTTGCTCCGGCTCCGGCGGCGCGATAACGCTATCCTCGGGCAGTTCATCGGGCTTCGCCTCGTCGGACCCGCCGCGCAGCATGCGGAGATTTCTCCCCAGCACGTCGGGGTTCGTCGAGCCATAGCGCTTCACCGCCTTCTCGTACAGGTCGAGCGAATTCGCGAGGTTCCCGAGATCCTCGTTGGAGCCCCTGCTCCCGAGAATATTGACGATATCGTCGGCGAGCCGGACGGCGTCCGCGTTTTTGCCGACATGCTGATACAGAAGAGACATCGCGGTCAGCGCGTCGATGTTGTTCGACTCGATCTCGAGCGCTTGCTTGTAGGCGACGGCCGCTTTTTCGAAGTCGCCCATCGCCTCGTATACCTGACCGAGGGAGATGCGGACGGGAATGTCGCGGGGGCGCTCGACGAGATACGCGAGCAGCTGTTCCTCCGCCTCCGGGTACTTTCCCGAATGCGCGAGCTGCTCGGCGAGGTCGATGCGAAAATCTATTCCCGCGGGATCGACGCTTAGGATGCGCGCGAAGCAGCGCTCGGCCATTTCGTTCTCGCCCATCTGCGCGTACATGCGCCCTTGAAGGCGAAGCGATGCGATATTGTCCGGGTCGATCGCGTCAAGCCGCTTGAACACGGCCTTCGCCTCGGGGAATTGCTGAAGCTTTACGTGAAGCCTCGCGAGGTTTATCAGAATCTCGCCGGAAGACGGGTTTTTCTCGTCAAGGGCGCTAAGCTCGCGAAGCGCGTCTTCGGGCTTTCCCTGACGCTCGAAAAGCTGCACGAGGCCCAGAACCGCGGGCACGCTCGCGGAATCGGTATTGAGCGCCTTGCGGAAATACGAAAGCGATTCGTCGTTTCGCGAATTCCTCGCGGCGATGTGCCCCATCTCCACGAGCGCGCGAACGTCGCCCTGATCCACGGAAAGTATTCGCCTCAGGGTGGCGATCGACGCGGGCTCGTCCTTTTGCTTGATGTACACGCCGGCGAGATCGCGCAGCGCGTCCAGCCAACCGGGCTTCGTCTTGAGCGCCGCGTTGTACTCCGCGATGGCCTCAGCGGGACGGCCGAGCGTCTCGTAGCTATGGGCCATGTTATAGTGAATGAAGGGATGGTTCGGGTCGATCTGCAACCCGCGGCGGTATGCCTGCAGCGCGAGATCGTGCCTTCCCGAGAGCGCGTGTATGCTTCCAAGGTGATTATAGGCGAGGACGTCGTCGGGCTTTTCCTCGATGACGTCCGCGAAGCATAGGGCCGCCTCGGAGAATTTACCCATCTGCTTGTACGTGTTGCCGAGGTTATACAGAACCGTCACCTCGTCCTTGCCGGTCTCCTTCGCCTTAAGAAGTGCCTTGATCGACTCGTCGAAGAGCCCGAGGCGGCGATAGATGATGCCGAGGTTATTCAGTATATCGACGTCGTTGGGGGAGATCTCGGCCCGTTTCTTGAACACGGAAAGGGCGTCCTCGAAACGATCGGCGCGGAGGTACACGGTACCGAGCAGCTCGAGCGCCTGCGGCGCATCGGGAGTCTGCTTGAGCAGATTGAGTATGATCTTCTCGGCATAGGTAAAGTCGCGCGCCACGAGGGCGGAATTCGCGCGTTCCAGAATCATCGTCGTTTGATCAGCCATGCGGTAACTCCCGGATCCGAATCATCGATTCGCCAGCGGCCGCGCAAACGCCTCGCGCGAAAGGGTACCCGGATGCCGGGGACCCGACGCGTCATACGCCGCGACGCAAAAATAGTATGCCTTGCCGTTTACGAGCCCGTCGACGGCGCATGAAAGTCCCTTGCCCGCGTCGATCGGCGACCCGGACGCAAGGTACTCGCCGGGTCTCTCTCCATAATATACCAAATAGCCCACGGTATCAAAGTCGACCGACGCGATCCATTCCACGGTGACGGATCCCGAACCCGCGGTCGCGAACACCTTTGACGGCGGCCAGGGGGGGCTGTCCTTCTCGTACTCGAGCGCGATCGAGGTAACCGCGGGCGTTGCGGAGCCACGGCCGTCCGGATATAGTTCGCCCGCGACTTGAAAGTACCGTCCCGTCACGCCCGGTATGGGCTTTCCCGGAACGACGGGAATCCAGGAGGGTTCTGCCTGCGTCCACTCAAAGAAATTATCGCCGGCGCGGACGAAGTAAGCGGTGCCGGTCCCGGCCGGAAGGCTTTCGGTGACGGCGATCGAGGAAAGCGTGGACTCAAGCCCGCCTGAGTCGATCGGTTGAGTCTCGAA
>DAOPXQ010000070.1:0-1057 GCA_035352395.1 Treponemataceae bacterium
AAATCACTTTTATCATTCAGGGACTCGTCGTTATTTTCATCGCGATACGGACCGGTTTCCGTATGTTCTTTAAATACACCATGAAAGCAAAAAATGGCGGGGAGGTCGCGCGAAATGAATAATATCCTGGGAAAAATCCCGACCATACTGATGCTCGTTTCGCCGATCCTGATCACCGCGACCGGCGGGATGATCTGCGAAAGGTCTGGTGTCGTTAACATCGCGCTCGAGGGTCTGATGATTTTCGGCGCCTTCGCGGCCGCGACGGCACATTTTTTCCTTGAGCCCATTATTGGTCCTAACTCCGTATGGATAGCCCTGCTCGTCGGTGCTTGTTTCGGTATGCTGTTCTCGCTGATTCACGCGTTCGCCGCGATCTCGCTGAACGCCGATCAAACGGTATCCGGTACCGGTATCAACCTTTTGGCGAACGGCGTCACGATATTTCTCGCGCAAATTCTTTTTAAGCAGGACCGAACCAAGCAGTTCATGCTTGGAATGATGCCCGGGCCGGGAGGCATTTACCCCACGGCCTATATCGCGCTCGCGGTGATCGCCGTCGTCTGGTTCGTCCTTTACAAGCGGCCTTATGGCCTTAGACTGCGTTCTTGCGGCGAAAACCCGCAGGCGGCGGCGTCCGTCGGCATCAACGTGACGAGCATTCGCTACGTCGCTGTCCTCGCCTCCGGTTTTCTCGCGGGCCTCGCGGGAAGCTGCCTCGTGCTTACGACGAATACGCAATTCAACTCGACGACCGTGAACGGCCATGGGTTCATCGCGCTCGCCGTAGTCTCGTTTGGGCGTTGGAAGCCGCTTGGCATCGCGGGCGCGTCGTTACTCTTCGGCACGGCGCTCGCGTTCTCGATTATCGCGAGCGACGTAACCATACTCAGGCAATTCCCGACGGAGATGTTCAATATCATGCCGTACGCGATCACGCTGCTGACGCTGGTCATATTCAGCGGAAAGAACTACGCGCCGCTTGCCGCCGGCAAGCCGTACGAGAAGGGAGCGAGCTGAGATGCCGACGCCGCACAACGCCGCGAGGTCGAGCTCG
>DAOPXQ010000070.1:1067-9593 GCA_035352395.1 Treponemataceae bacterium
ATGCCGGGCGATCCGCTTCGCGCGGAATACGTCGCTAAAAACTATCTCTCGGGCGCCGTGCTGGTTTCGTCGGTGCGAAACGTATACGCGTTTACCGGCGAGTGGAAAGGCGTCCCCGTGACCGTGATGGCATCGGGTATGGGCGGACCATCCGCCGGAATCTATTCGTATGAGCTTTACCACGAATACGGGGTCGATTCGATCATAAGGATCGGGACGGCCGGCGGATTGCAGGAAGACCTTGAGCCGGGCGAAGTCGTCCTCGCGATGACAGCCTCGACGGACTCGAACTATGCGCGCCAATACGGTTTACCGGGAACGTTCTCTCCGTGCGCGGATTTCGGGCTTCTGGAACGGGCCGTCGCCGCGGCGCGCGCGAACGATATCGGTTTTCGGGCAGGGCCCGTCTTTTCGTCCGATATGTTCTCCGAGTACAACGCGCTCGGGCCCGAGCAAGCCTGGAAACCCTGGGCGCGCATGGGTTGCATAGCGCAGGATATGGAAACCTACGCGCTGTATTGCAACGCGGCCTGGTTAGGGAAGAAAGCGCTTTCCATACTGACGCATACGGATTCGTGCGCGACAGGTAAGTCCGTCCCCGATGGGACGCGACAGTCCGCGCTCTTCCCCATGTTCGAGATTGCCTTGGGCGTCGTGCGATGACGGCACGACTGGACGAAAGGGCAGAGTCCTTTCTGCTTGCGATGCGCGAGCGGTTCGCCTGCAAACTGTACGACGGCAAACGATCGGTGCCCGAAGAAATCATCGATTACATTCTTGAGTGCGGAAGGCTCTCGCCGTCCTCGTTCGGGATCGAGCATTGGCGCTTTTTCGCCATAACCACGCCGAACAAGATCGCGTCGATGAAGGAAGCTTGCTTCGATCAGGACGCGGTTGGCACGGCGACGCTCGTCGTGGCTATTATGTGCAGGCGCTCGGCCGCCTACGATCCCGACGGAGAGTTTATCGCGCGTCGCGGCGAGAGGTTCCCCGGCGGTCTTTCCGTTTTCGTCGATGATTTTCGCGGGTATTATGAATATCTCCGCGGCGAGGGAATTCTCGATCAGTGGGCGCGCGCGCAGTGCTATATCCCGTGCGCCAACATGATGACCGCCGCCAAGGCCGCGGGCATCGATTCCTGCGCAATCGAGGGTTTCCATGACGGAAAGGTCGTCGCCTTACTCGATCTGGATCCCGTTGAATGGCAGACGGGAATCATCGTCTCGTTCGGCTATTCGGCGGAAAGCGGCGTTCGGGAAAAAATCCGCATGCCAAAGGGAGATATAATTACCCGTGTATGACAAAAAACTGGTTCTGAAGATTTTTGAGGGATTTTCCATCGAGCGGTGGAACGATCTCGTGCGACCGCTCGAGCTGATCGAGATGGACAAGACCGCGGAGAAAACCGCGCTTGCCTACATCATCGGAAAGTTTGAGGAGAAACGCGGGAACCGCGTTGAGTGGCGTCGCATCATCTATGGGACTCTCTTTGACCTCCTACGGAAGATCGCCCTTTGCGACATCAAGGCTCCCGTTCAGCGCATGATACGCGAGGAATACCCCGAGGAATTCGTCCGCCTGAACGAGTGGGTCGTCGAGCAATACCGTGGCCTAATCGCCGATCCCGAGCTTCTGCGCGAATTCTCCGACCACGTGCTCGGTCAGTCGGACCCGAATGACCTCACTACGCGCGTCCTTCGCGCCGCGCACAAGTACTCTACCTTTCGCGAGGTAGAGATGATCCGCATGGTCAATGAGCCGTTTCGCCTCGTCGAGATCGATAAGGAACTTAATAAGGACCTTGAGGGATATCTCGATCTCCGCGGCATGCAGCTTCTCGTAAGTAGGCAGAAACCGTGGGATTTCCTCATGGAGCTCGAGAAACTTCGGTTTCAGACCAGATGGAACCAGACGCCGCGCGTTCCCGCCACGAGCGTGCTGGGCCACTCGTACTTCGTTGCCGCGCTAACGCTCCTGATGGGGCGCGATCTCGCGATCTGCCCCGAGCGCGAGTATAACAATTTTTTCTCCGCGCTCTTTCACGACCTTCCGGAAGCCGTTACGCGCGACATAATATCCCCGGTCAAGCAGGCGACGCATCAGTTGCCCGCCGTAGTGAAGGAGATCGAGGATAAGATCGTCGAACGCGAGCTGACGCCGCTCATGGACGAGTCGTTTCGCGACGAGATCATGTATTTCACGAATAACGAATTCGAGAATCGCGTGCGCGTCGACGGAAAGACCGTCAAGGTTTCGTTCGAGGATCTGCGGGATAAGTATAACCACGCGTCGTATCGGCCCGTCGACGGAAAGCTCGTGCGCGCGGCCGACCATATCGCCGCGTTCGTCGAGGCCGATTGCTCGATCAATTACGGCATTACGTCCACGCACCTTCGCGACGGGAAAAGGAATATACTCGCCCTCTATCCCGCGGGGAAGACGGTGAACGGACTCGACATTGCGGGCTTTTTCGCGGAGTTTTAACCGCGCCTTTTACGCCCCTTATTCCAATATCGTTATCTCGACGCGACGATTTTGCGCGCGCCCTTGCTCCGTCGCGTTATCCGCTACCGGTTTCGTTCCTCCGTATCCTATGTACATAAACTGTTCCGGTTTGAGACCCCGGGCGCAGAGTTCGTCGACGATCTTCTTCGCGCGCTCGATCGATAGCTCTTTCTCGCCCGATTCCATTCCCACTCTTGCCGTATGCCCCTCGACGAGGAATCGCCCATTTGGCGCGGATTTTAACGCGGTGGCGATCGAGTCCAGGCGCGAGCTTTCCCCGGGAACTATCTCCGCGCTGTCCGCGAGGAACCGGATGTCTCGGGCTGAAAGTCGAATTCCCAGAGGCGTGTCCTCTACGATGAAGGGCTTTCCTTCCGGGTAAGCGGTGTCGTCGAGCGGCGAGTCTCCTTCGGATTGAATGACTGGCTCAGGCGTCGCATGCGACAGTGGCCGCGAATTGCCCGCGGGAAGCGGCCCCTCACTCGGGGGCGCATCCTGCGCCTTCGCGATCAGTTCTTTAGCGCTCTCGGTGCCCCTGAACGGTATGGGCTCCTCGGTGAATATCGCTGTGCTGCCCTGGAAGCGCACGGAACTGCCGTCTTTATAGCCAAAGGTTTCGTTCATTCGGTCCAGAATAAGGACTACCGCGCACGTTTCGGCGTCGACGAGGATGTCCGCGTCATGGGTTCCGCTCGCGGTCGAAAGATTCGCGTCGAAGGGCTTTTGACGCGCGTAGGCGCCGATCCTCGTCGCGTACCTTGCCTTGATTCGCCAGACTTCCCTATTGCGGTAAGTTTCCTTCCCCGAAAGCGAGTATTCCACCACGATGGGAAGCGCGCTCAGGTTCCCGTCGTTTTTGGGGTCAATCAGTCTGGTCCCTTCGCCGACCCAGCTGTCTCCCGGGTATACGGGTTTTTCGGGGAATACCGGAAACTCGCGGAGTCGGGGATATCCACCGTCTTTTTTGAAGACGATCCGCCCATCGGGCAAGACCCGGAAAGACGTCTCTTCGGCAGCGTCGACGCCGCGCGCCGACGCGCTCATATCGCGGAGGGTTTCCTCAAGAGCGAAGAACGTCCCGGAGAAATCCGAGCCGGCTTCCGATACTCCGTCGCAAGCCATACTCGCGCGGGTTTCCCTATGCGTGAGACCTGTATACTTACCGTTGTCGTAGCGCGACCAGTTGGATCGCTCGACGTAGCGATACCGCGAGCCGAATCCATACCGGAGGGTAACCGGCGCTGCTTGCGGAAAAAGCCCGGCGCATAGGCTTGAGCATAGAAAGACGATGAGGATCGTACGTGAAAAAGGCATCATAAAATAGGAGCATAGCACACTTTTTCGCCTGAAATGTGTTATATTTAGAGCATATTCTCTTTGGAGCCGCCATATGAAAAAAGTCGATATTTTTCCGGAAGCGCTTTTATCCAGTCTCATTGACATCCCCATGTTTACTCGCATAGAACGTGCCGATATCGACGACCTTCCCGACATCTGCGACTTATATTCCTATGAGGCCGGCGAGACGATCATCAAGGAGGGTGAGGTGTCATCGAGCCTTTGCATCCTTCTTTCCGGCGACGTCGATATCCTCAAGAAAGGGCACCAAAAGGAAGAGATCCTCCTCGCTACGCTTAAAAACGGGGTAACCTTCGGTGAAACCTCGATATTCAAGAATGAACCAAGTACCGCGACCGTCAAGGCACGATCTCTGTCATTGATCATGGCGCTTTCGCGCGAGAAATTCAGCAAGTATATCAATAGTCATCCTCACGCTGGTCTCGTGATGATGACCTATATCGTGTATGGCCTACTGGAGAAGCTCCGGTTTTCCAACGAGGAAATCGCGTATGAAAAGGAATTTCTCGTAAGCTCGGAAGACCTGGAGTCCCTTAAAGGCTTATTTCCGCCCACCGTTGAAGATATCCTTTCAAGGTAGGACCGTATCCGTCCGAAAATGAAACGGATACATATGAGTAAACTTACGCTTAAGCTAGCACTGTCCCTATCTCTCCTCTTCGCGTTGCCCGCGCTTTCAGGCGAGGATGTCGTTCACGTCCTCCAGAAGGGCGATACCCTTTACGCGATCAGCAGAAAGTATAACGTTCCTGCGGACGCGATCATGAGCTGGAACAAGCTATCCGATCCCGGAAAGCTTAAAGCCGGACAGAAGCTTCGCATTCCCGATCTCTATACCGTCCAAAAGGGCGAGACCCTATATGGCATCGCGCGCAAGCTTTCCATTCCGGTCGAGACCCTTCTTTCCGCGAATGATTTAACCCTTAAATCGCGCATCAAGGTCGGCGATACCCTGTATATTCCCCTGAACTCGTCCGGCTCGGTTCGCGCGCCGATACCGACACCTGACCCGGAAGTCGCGGACAGTGCGGGTCCGGCCGATTCCTCCTTAAAGCCAATCGAGGATCCCCGATCCTTCGAGAAGCGCAAGGTCGACGCCTCGATGATCTGGCCCGTCAGCGTTAAGGAAATCGCGTACCTTTCGGGAAAGTTGTTCGGGGTTTCGATCACTTCCGAGAAGGGCGAAAAGGTTAAGGCAATCGCCTCTGGAACGGTAATATCCACCGGTCCCTACCGCGGATTTGGTCAAGTAGCCTTCCTGCAGTCCAAAACGGGCTATATTTACGTCTACGGTGGACTCCAGGCGATCGCGATGAAACCCGGGGACAAAGTCTCGTTTGGCGACGAAATCGGCAATTTGGGGGCAGATTCGCTTTCCGGCAAACCGCAACTATACTTTATGGTGTATAATAAAGATAATCCGGTTGATCCCGCGAAAGCACCGCGAGGATATTGACGCACTAACAAAAAGGGCAGAGTCAATAAAGTATGAAGTCAGGTAAGAACGAAAAAGACAAACCTCGTATCCAGACCTCTTCCACGGAAATCAAGGGCGCCGGAAAAAAGGCCCGACCGCAAAAGGACACCGATCCGCTTGCCCTGTACCTTAAGCAGATATCCCGGTATCCGCTGCTTGGCATCGAGGACGAACAGGAGATCGGTCGCAAGATTCAGCACACGAAACTTGCCATCGTATCCCTAAAGGAAGCCTACGCCGAGCGCACCGCCGATCCCGCCTTTATTCGCGAATCGATAAAGCTTGAATCTACCCTAAGAGACCTAAAAAATCGCATGATCACGGCGAACCTCAGGCTCGTCGTTTCCATCGCCAAGAATTATCAACACCGCGGATTGGGTCTTCTAGATCTGATCGATGAGGGGAATATCGGGCTTATAGAGGCGGTTGAGCGCTTTGACTACACCCGCGGCTGCAGGTTCTCCACCTATGGAACCTGGTGGATCAGGCAGGCGATCATAAAGAGCCTCGCGGACAAGGGGCGGATAATCCGCATCCCCATCCACATGCTTAACACGATCAGCAAGTGCTTTTTCGTCGCCAAGCAGCTTACCCAGGATCTTGGGCGCGATCCCAGTCCCGACGAGCTCTCCGAATACCTGCAGATACCCGCCGACCGAATACGCGAGATCATGAGCCTCTCGCAGGAAACCACGAGCCTCGACCCGACGGTCGACGACGACAATAACACGAGACTTTCCGACCTTATCAGCGACGATACCCTCATAGAGCCCTTCGAGCTCGTCTTTACCGCGACCTTGCAGGAAACGATGGACGATGTCCTGAGTCAACTTACCGATAGGGAAATGAAGATCATCAAATTGCGGTTTGACATGACCGAGAAGGGGCCCTTGACCCTGGAGGAAACGGGCAAGCTCTTGGGCATTACCCGCGAGCGCGTCAGGCAGATTCAGGGCAAGGCGATCAGCAAGCTCCGGGGACAGGAAATCCTCGAAGCCTTTTACGAAGACTGACGCGACTACTCAGGCGATTCCTCGATATAATCCTCTTCTTCCGCGAAATCCTCTCCGAACAGGTCTTCCTGGTCAGGTTCCACGGCGGCCTTTACTGCTATTTGAAGCGCCGCTTTCTGCTCGTTCTGCGCATTCGCCGGCTCCGCCGCGGCGGGCATCGCTTGGTCCGGTGCCGCGATAGCGCCGTTCTGGCTTGCCTGGACGCCCATTTTATCGCGAAGCCGACCTAAACATACCAGAAAGAGTTCCATGCAAACCCGTGCGTCGTCCTCGGCTCGGTGCGCGTCGATGGCTTGGATGCCGAATCGCACGGCGAGTTCCTGCAGCGCGTATTTAGGAAGGTCCGGGAACATTTCCTTGGCGAAAATCCTCGTGTCGATAACCCTGTTCTTCAGCGCGGGCTTCCCGAGGCGTGCAAGCTCCTCGTTGATGAAGGAGATATCGAACGGGGCGTTGTGCGCGATAAGCACCGAATCGCCGATAAACCTGATAAAGTCAGGAAGGACTCCCGCCGCGTCAGGCTGGCCCTTGAGCATCCCGTCGGTAATCCCGTTGATCTTCGTAACCTCGGGGGGCATCGGCGTCCCGGGATTGATGAGCGCGTTAAATCGTGCCTTGATTCCCATGGCGTCGAACCGTATCGCCCCCGCCTCGACGACGCGGCAGTGTTTCGGCTCGAGCCCCGTCGTCTCGGTGTCGAAGACGGTAAACGGGGTCGATTCAAATGATGTCGCAAGCCAGTCGAACTGTCCCATAACGACCCTCTACGCTTTCTCGAGGATCGCGCGGATCTCCGCGTCGATGGCGCCGATGGTGTCTCCGGCGAGTTTCTTGGCCTCGTCAAGGCGATTGCCCGAAACCTCGACCGGGCAGGAGATGTAGAATTTGATCTTGGGTTCCGTGCCGCTGGGGCGCGCGCTGACGACCGTGCCGTCGGCGAGGAAAAACTGGAGCACGTTGCTGGTCGGAAGGTCGATCTTCGCCTTGCTCGAGGGATTCGCGGGATCGTAGACTATGCCGTCCTGGATGTCCCTGATCTTTAAGACTGTCTTACCGCCGAGAGTCTTAAGTCCATCCTTGCGGAGCTTTGCCATGAGCTTGGCCATGGTCTCTCCGCCCGAGGCGCCGGGGAAGCCTTTGCTGATCGCGCGTTCCTCAAAGTACCCAAACTGCGCCCAAAGCTCGCCCAAACGGTCGAGAAGGCTCTTTCCTTGGCTTCTCCAGTACAGGGTCATCTCCGCGCACATCGCGGCGGCGGAGACGCCGTCCTTGTCGCGAACCTCGGTCTCAACGTTGTAGCCGTAGCTTTCCTCGTAGCCGAACACGTACGAGTGGCGCCCGTCTTTCTCGAACTGAGCCATGACCGACGCGATCCACTTGAACCCGGTAAGGCACTCAACGGTCTCGATGCCGTACGATTTCGAGATTCTGTCGCCGAACGCCGACGTGACGATCGATCTGATGATGGCGGGATTCTTTGGCATTTTGCCGCCCTCTTTCAGAGAGAGGCACACGTAATCCGTGAGCAGCGCGCCCATCTGGTTGCCGGTAATCAGGACGAACTTACCGTCCTTGCCGGGAACGGCGCTTCCGAAGCGGTCCGCGTCGGGGTCGGTCGCCATGACGACGTCGGCCTTTTCACGCTCGGCGAGCTCAACAGCCATCTTAAGCGCGGCGGATTCCTCAGGGTTTGGGTACGCGACGGTCGGGAAGTTCCCGTCGGGCTTTTTCTGCTCGGGTACGGTAATAACGGTGAGTCCAAGATCCCCGAGGACCTTTTCGACGTGCATCGCGCCGGTCCCGTGGAGCGGGGTGTACACGATCTTGACCTCTTTCGCCTTTGCCTTGATGAGCTCGGGGCGGAAGAGCTTCGACTTGACCATCATCCAGTATTTATCGTCGATCAGGCTGTCAATGAGGACAAGCTTGCCCGATTTGATCGCTTCCTCGCGGCCGATATTCTTTACCGACTTGACGGCGTTTACCTCCGCGATGATACCCGCGTCGTGCGGTTCGATAACCTGCGCGCCGTCGTTCCAGTATGCCTTGTAGCCGTTGTACTGGGGCGGGTTATGCGAGGCGGTGACCACGACGCCGGTATCGCATCCGAGCGTGCGGATGGCGAACGAGAGCTCGGGGGTTGGGCGGAGGCCGGTAAAAAGGTAGGTCTTG
>DAOPXQ010000071.1:0-9548 GCA_035352395.1 Treponemataceae bacterium
TCCCCCGCCTCGTTCTCTATCCAACATGCGTAAACCGTGCCCATGGAGGTACTCGGACCGGTAAAGTCGAGTTTGATGGTAACCGTTGATACGCCCGGCGTGACGGGGGGCTTCACCGGCGCCGTCGTTGGGCTTCCGGTTCCGCAGGAAAAAACAAAAACCGCGGTCGCGAGGCAAGCCAATAGAATCGTGGTTTTGGTCATGTATAATCCTTTATCTAAAAGATTGTACAGACTATAGCACTACTTAATCGGCTTTCAACGCGTTTTTCAGCTCAAAAATGGGGGAGATCCGCATCGCGAGATGGTCGAGCGCCCGTTTGGGGAAGCTTGCGGTGTGAATCGTGCGGTCCGCGACGAGGGGCACGGACCTGAGCAGTTCCCCGTCATAATAATAATCGATCTTTCCAAGCTGGTCTCCGGCGAGCACCGGCGATCGGATCGAGCGCGGCACGTCGTACGCGACGCGTATCTTACCGAGCGCCGAGCGCGGCACCGTGATCGCGGAATCGCCCGCGGGTATGGCCTCGAGCGCGTTTTCCCTGCCTTTCCAGACGGCGACCTCCACGGGCAATAACCGAGTGGACTCGTCCGTCGCGTAATGCGCGAACGCCCACTCAAGCATCGCCTGTCCGTCGCGCGAGCGTATATCGGTTCCTTCGTACATGGAAGAGCCGGGTCCGCCCATGGTCACGGAGATGAACCTGACGCCGTTCCGCCGCGCCGTCGCCGTAAGGTTAAAGCCCGACTCGCGGATAAAGCCCGTCTTGAGCCCGTCGCAGCCGTCCATCTTGCCGAGAAGGCGATTGGTCGACTCCTGCGCGATGGGGCGTTCGCTCCTTCCCGCGGGCAGGTTCCAGGGCATCGGGTACTCAAGCCGCTCGCGCGAGTGAAACGCCGCGAGCGCCTCGGGGAATTCCCTGCAGTACACGAGGGCGAAGTCCGCGAACTCGCGCGGCGTCGTGACGTTCAGCTCGCTGAGGCCCGATGGCTCCACGAAGCGAGTGTATCGCAAGCCAAGCCGCGCCGTCTCGGCGTTCATCATGTCGACGAACGCCGGAACCGAGCCCGCGACGTGATACGCGAGCGCGATAGCCGCGTCGTTGCCGGAAACCACCGCCATGCCGGCGAGCAGTTCCCTGACGGTGACGGTCTGCCCGCGCGCGAGGAACATCAGCGAGGATCCCGGCGGGATGTTTTCCGCCCAGCTTTCGCTCGGGAGGGCGACTACGTCGTCGAATGATATCTTGCCGTCCGCCTGCGCCTTAAGCGCGACGTACATCGCGACGAGTTTCGTCATGGACGCGGGCGGGATGAGCTCGTCCGCGTCGCGCTCGAAAAGGATCTTCCCCGTCGCCGCGTCCACGAGGATCGCCGCGCGCGCGCGAACCGCCCGCGAAAGCTCGGTGGCCGAATAGTCCTCTCCCGGCGGCAGAAGCCTCGCGGGGATCGACAGCGTCGAAAGCTCCCTCGCTCCCGAATAGGGATGCAGCGCCCCATCGTGAGCCTCAATGTATTTTGCCACGGCCTCGGCGCGCTCGGCGCCGGGGATCGGCGTCGCCTCGGGGACGCTCGCCATCCAGGCCGAGTACCCGACGAGGGCGCACGAAAGCGCCGTCGCGGCGACGATCGCGCTTATGGAAACAAAAAACGCCGCACGCGTTTTGTTGCCCGTGCGGCGTTCGTTATCGCGGTCTCTGGCCATCGTCAGAAATCCGCCAGTTTGGGCGCGCGCGGGTAGGGGATGACGTCGCGGATGTTACCCATGCCCGTGATGTACAGGAGCAGGCGCTCGAAACCAAGGCCGAATCCCGCGTGGGGCACGGTGCCGAAGCGGCGGAGATCGAGGTACCACCAGTAGTCTTCCTTGTTGAGCCCCATCTCGGAGATGCGCTTCTCGAGCCGCTCGAGGTCTTCCTCGCGCTCGGAACCGCCGATGAGCTCGCCCAATCCCGGCACGAGCACGTCGACCGCGCGGACGGTCTTGCCGTCCTCGTTCATCTTCATATAGAAGGCCTTGATGTCCTTCGGGTAGTTATAGACCATGACGGGCTTGCCGTACACCTTTTCGGTGAGGTAGCGCTCGTGCTCGCTCTGAAGGTCGCAGCCCCAGAACGGCTTGAACTCGAACTTGTCGGCGTTCTTCTCGAGCTCCTTCATCGCGTCGGTGTAGGTGACGCGGGCGAAGTCGGCGGCGGCGACCTTGGCCATCGTCTCGACGATCCCCGGCTGGATACGCTCGTTGAAGAACTTCATGTCCTCGGCGCATTTCTCGAGCGCCCACGTCATCAGGAACTTGACGAACTCCTCGGCGAGGTCCATGTTCGCGTCGAGGTCGTTGAACGCGACCTCGGGCTCGACCATCCAGAACTCGGCGAGGTGCCGCGTGGTGTTCGAGTTCTCGGCGCGGAACGTCGGGCCAAAGGTATACACGCGGGAAAGCGCGGTGGCGTAGGTCTCCGCCTCGAGCTGTCCGGAGACGGTGAGGTTCGCGGGCTTACCGAAGAAGTCGCGGGAGTAGTCCACGCCGCTTTCGCCCTTGGCGATGCGGGCGGCCCCGTCCTTCGCGACGCGCTGGAGGTCGAGGGTCGTAACCTGGAACATCTCGCCCGCGCCCTCGCAGTCGCTAGCGGTGATGATCGGCGTATGCACGTAGTTAAAGCCGCGCTCCTGGAAGAAGACGTGGATCGCGTAGGCCATCTGGCTCCGCATGCGGGCGACGGCGCCGAAGGTATTGGTTCGCGGCCGTAAGTGCGCGATCTCGCGGAGGAACTCGAGCGAGTGGTTTTTTTTCTGGAGGGGGAAGGTTTCCACCGGCGCCTCGCCGAGGACGCCCACGGAGATTCCCTGAACCTCGACGGCCTGACCGGAGGCTGGCGAGGGAACGAGCGTGCCCTTCGCCTCGACGGAGGCTCCCGTCGTGATGCGCTTAAGGGCGGCCTCGGTCTCGGGGCTGATTCCCTTGTCCCTGTCCAGCGTGATCTGAATCGACGCGAAGCAGGAACCGTCGTTAACCTGAATGAACACGAGGTTTTTGGTTTCGCGCTTGGTGCGGACCCATCCGTATATGGTCACTTCGCGCCCATCTGGCTTCGAGACAAGAATGTCCTTTATAAGCGTTGTTTTCATGGTGGAAACAGTATCACTTTTATGATTCAGCGTCAAAGGCTCAATAATGAAGTATATGTATACATTAGGCGCGGAGTGATATGTATAATTATGCATAAATCGTTTTTTCGTTGATTTACTGGAAGATTTGAGGTTTGTTTCACTTGTATAACTTTCTGATTTGCTGTATATATATGCATATATTCCTTTTGGAGGGAAATATTATGCAGTACGATGCTCCGAATAACGCGATGATCGATGCCCTGGCCAAGCTTGCCGAGCAAAACGATTACATCGATCCCGCCCTCTATACCAAATTCGACGTTAAGCGCGGTCTCCGCGACGCGGACGGAAAAGGCGTTCTGGTTGGCCTAACGCGTATCGGAAACGTGTACGGATACGACGTCGTAAACGGCAAGCCGGTCGCCGTGCCCGGAAAGCTTATTTATCGCGGGTATGACGTCGAGGATATTATCCATGATATCGAAAAGAGCGATCAGTTCGGCTTTGAGCAGGTCATCTACCTTCTTCTGTTCGGTGAGTTGCCCAACGCCTCCCAGTTGGCCGAATTCGACGCCCTTCTCGGGGAATACCGGGAGCTGCCGAACAACTTCGTCGAGGACATGATCCTGAAGTCGCCGTCGTCGGATATCATGAACAAGCTCGCCCGCTCGGTGCTCGTCTCGTATTCCTACGACCCGAATCCCGAGGACGTGTCCATCGCGAACAACCTGATGCAGTGCATTCAGCTCATCGCGAGGTTCCCGGCGATGGTCGCGTACGGCTATCAGGCCAAGCGCAGGCATTACGACGGCAAGAGCATGTATCTCCATAACCCGCTCCCGAACCTCTCGACCGCGGAGAACTTCCTCAGGCTTATCCGCGCCGACAAGAACTACGACAAGCTCGAGGCCGAGATCCTCGACCTTTCGTTCATCCTGCACGCGGAGCACGGCGGCGGAAATAACTCGTCGCTGACGGTGCACGTCGTCTCCTCCGCGGACACCGACACGTACTCCGCGATCGGCGCGGCGGTCGGCTCGCTCAAGGGCCGAAGGCACGGCGGCGCGAACATCAAGGTCAGCGAGATGATGGACGACATTAAGGCGAACGTGAAGGATTGGTCGAGCGAGAAGGAGGTAGGCGACTACCTCAGGAAAATCATGCGGAAGGAAGCGGGCGACCGCTCCGGGCTCGTGTACGGGCAGGGTCACGCGGTATACACGATCTCCGACCCGCGCGCTATCCTCCTTCGCGAGAAGGCCTCAAAGCTCGCCGAGGTGAAGAAGTGCACCGAGGAATTCGGCCTCTATTGCCTGATCGAGAAAATATTCCCCGCGATCTTCAAGGAAGAGAAGGGCGGCGACAAGCAGATCTGCACCAACGTGGATTTCTATTCGGGCTTCGTGTACTCGATGCTCGGGATTCCGCGCGAGCTCTATACGCCTATGTTCGCCGTATCGCGCATCCCAGGATGGGCCGCGCACCGGCTTGAGGAAATCGTCTCCGGCGGAAGGATTTACCGCCCCGCGTTTAAGCAGGTCGGCGAGCTGCGGAAGTACATTCCGCTTGACGGCAGGCATTGACGCGTTAGCGCCATTAGGCGGCTGGGTGACAAGCCCCGCCCCGTAAGGACGGTCCCCCGTGAAGCGGAAACTTCATGGGGGACTTTTTTTTTACTCGTCCTCGGCTTGCTGCTTAATGAATTCCTTGGCGAGCGCGGTAACCTCGTCGGCGATCTTTCCGGAGATCGGGCTGTAGTGGTCGAAGGCCATCTCGAAAGAGCCGGTTCCGCTCGTCATCGAGCGCAGGTCGATCGCGTACTTCAGGAGCTCCTGATGGGGAACCTGCGCGCGGATCTCCTCGATGCCGCCGCCGAGACCCGTCTGGCCGAGGATGTGCCCGCGCCGCGACGAAAGGTCGCTCATGATGTCCCCGAGGTATTGGCTGTCCACGAATACCGTTAGGTTCATGATCGGCTCGAGCAGGATCGGCCCCGCGTTTCGCATCGCGTCCTTGAAGGCGTTTCTCGCGGCGATCTTGAAGGCCATCTCCGAGGAATCCACGGGGTGTTCCTTTCCGTCGAGCACGGACACCGCGACGTCGACCACGGGATATCCCGCGACCACCCCGTTTCCCATCGCTTCCTTTACGCCCTTCTCGATTCCCGGGATGTATCCCTTGGAGATCGCGCCGCCGAAAACCGCGTTCGTGAAACTGTAGTTCTCGCCGCGGGGCAGGGCGTCGATAGAGAGCACGACGCGAGCGTACTGTCCGTGTCCGCCCGATTGCTTTTTATGCGTGTACTCCGATTGCGCCTTTCGCTGAATCGTCTCGCGGTACGCGATGCGGGGGACGGAGGTCGCGATCTCCATCTTGGTAAGGTTTTTCACGCGATGAAGCACGATGCTGATATGGAGGTCGCCCATGCCCGAGAGCACGTTCTGCCGCGTTTCCGGGTTGTACGTGTAGGAGAGCGTCTTGTCTTCCTCGCACGCGCGAAGCAGAATCTCGCCGAGTTTGTCGTCGTCCTTTTTTTCCTTCGCGGCGACCGCCATCGAGTAGACCGGGTTCGGGGTTCGAAGCGGGACGTAGGTCACGGCGTCCGAGGACGCGGCGAGCGTGTCGTTGGTTTTCGCGTAGGGCATCTTAACTGCGACGCCGACGTCCGACGCGGAGAGCTTGCGCGTCTCCACCAGTTTTTTGCCTATCGCGCGATAGAGCTTGCCTATCTTTTCCTTCTTGCCTTCCGTTACGTTGAAGATTTCCGAGTCCTGCGTCAGCTCGCCGGTGACGACTTTGATGTACGATAGCTTTCCCGAGAACTGGTCGTTAGACGTTTTGACGACGAGCGCGGAGAAGGGCCGCGATTCGTCGATCTTGATGGACATGTCGTCGTCGTCCTTCGACGTGACCATCTCAAGGCTCCCGGCCGGCGACGGGATGATGTCGGAGATGAAGTCGAGAACCGACGAGACGCCGAGACCGTTGAGGGCGCAGCCCGCGAACGCGGGAACGATTCGGTTGTCGCGGAGCGCGAGCGTGAGCCCGCGCACGATGTCCGCGTCGGATAGTCCCGCCTCGTCGATGAATTTCACGAGCAGTTCGTCGTCGCCCTCGGCCGCGGCGCCCGCGAGGATTTCACGGGCGCGCTTCGCCTCGTCCGCGTATTCCGGGGGGATGGGGATCTCGCGCTCGCGACCGCCCTGAATCTCGTATGCCTTGCCCTTAAGCACGTTCACGACGCCGCTCAATGCGGCGCCCTTTCCCATGGGTATCGTCACGGGGCAAACCTCGACCTCGAACTGCGAACGGAGGTCCTGGACGCAGCGCGAAAAATCCGCGCGCTCGTCGTCCATGTGGTTAACGAAGACGAACCTGGATTTGTTCCGGCGGTCCAGGTTTCGCCATAGCTTTATCGTCTCTATCTGCACGCCCGCCTTCGCGTCGAGCACTATCATCGCGGTTTCCGAGGACCTGAACGCGGCGATCACCTCGCCGATGAAATCGGAAGATCCCGGGGTGTCCCAGAAATTGATGTTCTTGTCCTTCCAGGGAAGGTTGATCAGCGTCGAATAGATGGATATCTTCCGCTCGATTTCCTCGTTCGTGCAGTCGCTGGCGGTCTTTCCCGACCCGACCGACTCGGCCTTCTGTATCAAGCCGGCGGCGAGCAGCAGCTGCTCTATCAGGGTTGTCTTCCCGGTCTGTCCATGACCGGCAATCGCCACATTACGAACAAAATCGGCAGAATAATCCATTGATCGTCCTCCTGTAACGCGCAAAGACATGATATCGCTTAATCGTATGTTCTGATGGTTTGTATTGTCAAGGAAATAATATACCGTTACTATATATGATATGGATGCACAGCGCAGGGAGATACAGAGCCTTACCGTTTCACTGGACGATAGCCGCGCGGAATTGGCGGCGCTTTACCGACAGTTCGGCAACCGCCTCTTCGCGGACTCCTCCGACGCCTCGAATACCGCCGCCCCACTCGACTACGGGGTCGTCGAGTCCTGGAACGTCCTCCTCAAAACGCGCAAGGCCGACGCGCAGACGATCATCGACATCAAGACCGCGCTCGTCCGCCTGCAGGAACTCGGGCAGTTCAAGAAAGAGCTTGGTAAAAGCCATGAAGAGGAGCGGGCGCGCTACAGGGGACAGCTTGAGCAGGTTGGAAAGATTTTCTACAGAGGGTATTCCGAGGGCGTGACGCCCTCTTTCGGCGAGGCCTACGCGCTCGCGTCGGACGAGGAGAAGGCGGTTTCCGCCCTTGAGGCGCGGAAGGACGACCTTCAGCGCGAGCTTTCCGACGCGGGTTTTTTCGGCAAGATAGTGGCGCAATTCAAGATGGCCGGCGTAACGAGCCGTCTAAGGCAGCGCCGCGCGAAAATGGCCCGTATACTCGGCGACGGGGCGGAGCGACTCCTTAAGGACGGCGTCGTTCGGGACCGCATCGCGGACGGATCGCTTGATAGCGAGGCGGCAAGCCTCTTTCAGTCGGTACAGGATACCTCCCTGAAAATCGAGGAGTATCGTGCCCGCGGGGAATCTCTCGACGGGGACGTCGCCGCCGTCAACGCGATGCTCGAGGCGTGGGGCGCGCTAGCTAACCCGCATCGGCGCATGGACGAGCTCCGCGGCAAGGTTCGCGACGCGGACAAGCGGATCGACGCGATGCTGTTAACGTCCGCGCGCGAGTATTGCGATAAGTTCCTTGACGAGAACGGCGCGTCGATGCTCGGCAACACGGGCGATGGGCATACCTTCAGCGATATGGGCACATACTCGCACCAACTCGAGCAGGTCGCGGCGCTTCGCTCCGCCATCTCCCTTATGCGCCGCAAGATCGACGTCCTCGAGACGAAGGTAAAGATCGAGGCCATAGGGAGAAATATCGCGAGCCTCGAGCGGAACGCGGCCGATTACCAGAAGAAAATCCGCCAATTCCAGGATATGACCGAAAGCGCACGCTCAGGTATCGCGAAGGCCGAAGAGGAACGGGCCAGGCTCCTTGATCACCAAAAAGAGGTCGAGGCAACGATTCCGGGCCCTATCGACTAGTCCCAGGGCCGTCGTGACGAGAATCGCGTTTTCTGATATACTCCATGCGTTATGGCCAAAAAACAAGTAGATTACGACGAGTCCCGAATCAAGACGCTCAGCTCCCTTGAGCACATACGTCTCCGCACCGGTATGTACATCGGCCGCCTCGGCGACGGCTCCAACCCAGACGACGGCATTTACGTGCTCGTCAAGGAAGTCATCGACAACTCGATAGACGAGTACATCATGGGCAACGGCAAGCACGTCGACATTAGCCTAAAGAACAATCTCGTTACCGTGCGGGATTACGGCCGAGGCATACCGCTCGGTAAGGTCGTGGAATGCGTGTCTGTCATCAATACGGGCGCAAAATATAACGACGACGTCTTTCAGTTTTCGGTCGGCCTCAACGGCGTCGGCACGAAGGCCGTCAACGCGCTCTCCAGCTACTTCCGCGTGATGAGCGTTCGCGACGGTAAATACGCCGAGGCGGTTTTCGAGCGCGGCGTGCTCAAGAGCCAGCGGAAGGGGTCGGTTAAGGGCGACGTCAAGAACGGGACGATCGTGGAGTTTACCCCGGATAATAAGCTGTTCGGCGATTACGAGTTCAACCTGGAATACCTCCAAAGGCGCATCTGGAACTACGCGTACCTGAACGCCGGGCTTACGCTCATATTCAACGACGAGAAATACGTTTCGGAAAACGGCCTTCTGGACCTTCTTGACTCGGAGGTCGGCGAAAACCCCATTTACCCCGTAGGGTACTACCGGGGCAAGCAACTCGAGTTCGCCTTTACGCACACCAACAACTACGGCGAGAATTACTTCTCGTTCGTCAACGGCCAGTATACGTCGGACGGCGGTACGCACCTTTCGGCCTTCAAGGAAGGCTTCCTTAAGGGAATAAACGAGTACTTCCGCAAGAACTATAAGAGCGAGGACGTGCGCGAGGGGACGGCGGCGGCCGTCGCCGTGAAGATTCAGGCGCCCGTGTTCGAGAGCCAGACCAAGAACAAGCTCGGCAATACCGAGGTCCGCGCCTGGATCGTCAACGAGACCAAGGCGGGAGTGGACGACTGGCTCCATAAAAACCCGGAGACCGCGCGGAAGCTCGAGGAGAAAATACTCGCGAACGAGCGCCTTCGCACGGAGCTTAACACCGTAAAGAAAGAGGCCAAGGAAGCGGCCAAGAAGATCGCGCTTAAGATCCCCAAGCTGAAGGACTGCAAGTACCATTTCGGCGACGCGAAGGGCGGGGACGAAACGATGATCTTCCTCACGGAGGGAGACTCGGCGTCCGGCTCGATGGTCTCCAGCCGCGACGTGTATACCCAGGCGATTTTCAGCCTTCGCGGAAAGTGCGAGAACATGTACGGGCGAAAGCGCGCG
>DAOPXQ010000072.1:0-9417 GCA_035352395.1 Treponemataceae bacterium
TTTCGGGCAATGGCCCGCTTTATCGTGAGGTTTCCCGCGGTAGTCATCGCCGGGACCATCATCCTGACTCTTGCGCTCGGTATGGGCGCGTCCCGACTGAAGGTGGACTCTGACATGACGGACGACATTCCGTCGACGATCCCGGAGAAGGCGTTTTACGACGAGGTCGGAAAAACCTTTCCGTCGAACGACGTGCTGATAGTCGCCTTCTCGGATTCGCAAGGCGTGTACTCGGCGCGTTCTCTCAAGCAGGTAAGCGAGTGGACCGAACGGATCGGCCTCATGGAAGACGTCAAGAGCGTCCTATCCATCAGCAACGCCGCGCTCATTCGCGGCACGGAAGACGGCCTCGTGATCGAAAATACGATGCAGACGCTCCCGCAAACCGACGAGGAGATCGCGGCGTTCAAGGCTCGCATGGACGGCAACGCGCTCGGAGCGGCCCTCGTCGGTCGCGATGGCAAGGCCTCCGCGATGATGATTAGCGTCGTGCCCGGGTCGGACGCCACGCGCCGTCCGCGATACGTCATTAACCTCCCTAAAGGAACCGACGCGGCTGCCCGAGGCGAGCTCGCCAAGGCGATACTTTCCATTCCCGGCGCGGCCGGAGCGCCGGCCTTCGAGAAGGTTTTAACCGGGGACAATCCCGACGACGCGTTCGACGCTGCCCAGGGATTCGCCTTCGCGCCGGGACCGGACAAGCGGGGACGTTATTCGATTCTCGCGGTGCCGGCCGCGAACGATGCCGCGAACGATGCCGCTGGCAAGACCGCGAAGTCCCTCGCGCTCGAGCTTACGGCGGCATGCGCGCCCTTCGGCGCGAAGGTCGCGTTCAGCGATTCCCAAATTTCCATGTACGACCGAATGAACGCCGCGATTGGCACGCTTCAGCGCCTCACCGACGGAAAGGTATACATATCGGGTTCTAAGGCAGTGACGAGCGTTATCGGCAAGCTAATGATAAAGGATCTCGCGACGCTGTTCCCGATAGTCATCGCGCTTATCATAGTTATCCTGTTCCTCAGCTTCAGGACTCTCAGGGGCGTTCTGCTCCCGCTGGTCAACGTGCTCATGGCGACCGTCATGGCGATGGGCTTTATGGGATGGATCGGGCAGCCGATCTCGATGGCGACGATGGTTCTCCCGATCATCCTGATCGCGGTCGGCACAGCGTACGCCATTCACGTCATCAACCGTTACTACGAGGACCTCATCGCGATAGAGGACCGAAAGCAGGCGATCGTCTCGACTCTCGAGCATGTCTCCGTCCCGATTCTCCTCGCGGCGCTGACGACGATGATCGGCTTCGGGTCGCTCGCCGTCTCGACTATCAGCGCGCTTCGAGTGTACGGGCTCCTCGCCGCGCTCGGAATATTCTTCGCGCTCGTTCTCGCGGTCACTTTCACCCCGGCAATCCTCATCCTTCTAAAGAAGCCCCAGCAGAGGACCGTCACCGAGCGCAACGGCGGCATGCTCGCGAAGGGGCTCGAAGGCCTCGGTAAATTCGTGGTACGGAAGCCTAAGACGACCCTTGCCATAAGCCTCGGCGTCGTCCTCGTCGCGGCGATAGGCATACCGCTGATCTCGTTCGAGTCAAATACCGTTGAGTCGTTCCGCAAGGGCACCGAGATTCGCGAATCATCCGAGTACCTTAACTCAAACTTCACCGGGATCACGATCATGACGATCGTCGTGCGGGCGAACGAGGATGGCGCGATACTCGATCCCGCGACCCTTCAGGCGATGGAAGGTCTTCAGTCGGACCTTTCCGCGCTGAGATTTTCCGGAAAGAAGGTATACGCGCCCCGCGATAAAGGATACGAGGGCGCGCAGGATCTCGTAGGCGGCACGCAGTCGATTACGACCTTCGTAAAGGGCATCAACAAGGCCCTTCACGCGGACGATCCCGCCTGGGACAAGGTTCCCGACGCGTTCACCGAGGTGCCCGTCACCACGGAGCGTTACGAGTATCGATCGGGCAAACTCGTCGAGCTCGACTCCCAGTACGGCGATGCCCTCCGCACGTTGAGCGAGGGCGCGGACTTTACGCGCTCGGGCGACGAGATCCGACTTCCGTACGGGGACATGGAGCGCAGGGTTTCCCTCGCGACCGGTAAGGCCGTCGACCTCGTGCCTGGTCGCGTTTACGCGGGACAACTCGTGTTCCAGTACGAGAACTCGGGCGATCCCGAGAATATCGAGGCTTTCATAGACAATCCGCGGAGGACCGCGCGCGTCAACGTGTTCGTCAGGACCGGAAGCTCCACCGTCTCGCGCCAAGTTCAGTCGCTCGCGAGGGAATACATCTCCGCGCGCTTCCCGAAGGACGTACGCGCCGACATCACCGGGCTTTCCGCGCTCAACCTGACGATCCAGCAACTGCTTATCAATACGCAGATATCCTCGGTGCTGTCATCGCTGCTCATCATCCTCGTGATGATCTCCCTCCTGTCGCGAAGCGCGATCGAGGGGCTCTTCTCGATCATTCCGTTAACAGCCTCCCTCCTGATCAACTTCGGCGTTATGGGGCTCGCGGGCATTCCCGTGGATATCTCGACGGCGACGATCGCGTCGATAGCGATCGGCATCGGGATAGACTACACGCTGCACTTCATGGAACGGCTTAAAGTGACCGTCGTCGACATGAGCATCGGGGAGGCAATCGTCACGACGATGATGACGACCGGTAAGGGCATCATCTACAACGCGATCGCCGTCGCGGGCGGTTTCGTCGCCCTGATGTTCAGCCAGATTCGCGGCAATTTCTATATGGGCCTGTTGATGGCGATGATCATGGTGACCGCCTCGGCGTTCGCCATTACGCTGCTGCCGGCGGCCATCGTGATCGCCAAGCCTAAATTCATCCGCAAGATCGCGGGTAAGGAGTAAAGAATGAAAAAGACAATCATGTTGATCGCGACTTTCGGCGCGTGCCTTGCCGCCGGAGCCCAGGACGTCGAAGCCTTATTGGACAAGAACGAGAACATGCCGCGTCCGCCCGCGAGTCAGGCGGAGATGCGCATGGTCATCACGAATAAGGCGGGGCAATCCCGCACGAGGGAGATATCCGCCTGGACGCAGACCAAGGACGGCGAGTTCAACAAGCAGATGATGACCTTTACAGCGCCGGCCGACGTGCGCGATACGCGATTTCTCACGGTCGACTGGAAGGATCCCGCGAAGGCCGACGAGCAGGCTATCTATATCCCAGCGCTCAGGAAGGTCAGGACGATCGGCGCCGCGGGCGGCGACTCCAAGACCGGCGCGTTTCTCGGCTCGGATTTCTCGTTCGCGGACATCGGTTCCCTAGATCGAAAATACTACGACGCGAAGAGCGCCGGCAAGGAAACGCTCGATGGAGTTGCCTGCGTTAAGGTTGAGTTTACCGCGAAGGGAAACGACGCGATCGCGAACTACGGTTACTCGAAAGTCGTAAAGTGGCTCGCCGCCGATAACGCGACCTCGCGGCAGACCGAATTCTACGACAAGAACGGAAAGCTTATAAAGCGGCTCGTCGTGAGCGGCACCGAACTCGTGGACGGGAAGTACTGGCAATTCAAGAAGATGCAGATGTTTAATCTCGTCTCCGGAGGGAATACCGTGTGGGAATTCATCACGTCGAAGAACCTGCCCTCGATCGCGGATTCATACTTTACGCTTAGGTATCTCGAGAGGGGAAGGTAAGCGATGAGAAAGAGACACGCGATTCTCGCGGCGCCGCTCCTCCTTGGGGCAGCGCTCAGCGCGCAGACCTTCGCGCCTTCGGGATACGTTACCGCCTTCGCGTATGCGGCGCCGGAAAAATCCCTCCCTATCGACGCCGCCGGTCTTCGCGGCGCGCTTAACGGATCGGGCACGCTCGGCGACGCCGTCAGCTACGGGCTTTCGCTCGAGGCATACGGCAAGGCGTTCGACATGGCGGCGGCGAAGTACGGAGGGGCGGTAAAGAACTCATGGTACGCGCCCGCGTCCTTTGAGGTGACCTACGACGAGGAAACCGTCTTCGCGTGCGACCTCAAGGAAGCGTGGGTCGGCTTCGCCCTCGGCGATTTTGACCTAACCGTTGGAAAGCAGCTCGTTACCTGGGGACAGGCCGACGGGACCAACCCGACCGACAATATCAATCCCCGGTACGTCGGTACACGGAGCGTCTCCACGGCCGCCGAACGCAAGATGGGTATCCCGATGGTCAATGTCGTGTACAACCTCCCCGGCAACGCGGGAAACGTCCAGGGAATCTTTATCCCTTACTCGGTTCCCAATCGGATGCCCTACATGGGGTCATTCCTCTCCACGGCCGAGATTCCGCTTGACGTTTCGAGCATGGAGGGCGGGGTGCGCGCAATCGTGTATCCCGGCTCCTTGAGCGTCTCGGCGAGCTACCTCACGATCCTTGACAGGTACCCGTCCGACATCGTCGCGTATACGACGCAGACATTCGGGCCCGTCACCGTGACGACTCCGTCCGCCCTCGGGCATAACCGGCAGCACGTCTTCGGCCTCGACGCCGTGTGGCTGATCGGGGGATTCGATCTGAGAACCGAATGGGCGTACACGATGACGAAGGATTTCGACGGTACCGATCCCTACGCGCGTAACCCGTTCGTCACGGGCGTCGTGCAGGCGAGTCGCACGTTCATCGATGGGACGACGACGCTTACCCTTTCATGGTCGCCGACGTATATTTTTAACTTTACTAAGCCGGTCGTGTCGCCCATGATTCCCGTCAACGTTCGGCCGTACTACTACCGCCTGTACATTGGGCAGGGATACGAATTCGAGAACATGGTCGGGCTTCGCGCTCAGACGAAGCTCCTGAACGAGACGATTCAGCCCGAGGCGATGTTCCTTACTGGGCTCTCCGCCCGCGATTGGCTCGCGACCCTATCCGTCGGCGTTAATATCGCCGATGGGTGGAACCTCAAGGCGGGCGCGAATTTTTACGGATCGTTCCGAGATCCGTCCGACGTGGAGATGAAGTTCGGCACCTTCAGCAACGATAACCTGATCGACGCCGACTCGATCTATCTGGAGCTAAGGTTCGATTTTTAACCCGCTTAATGGCGAGCCCTCAGGTTGCCAAAACGTCCCCCAGTCACTATTATGTCAGGCAACATAACAGTGATTGGGGGATAGCATGGCCGAAAAATCGTCGATCGACAGGGGAAACCATTCAGCGCTCTGGCATGGGCGCTTCGCCGAGGGGCCCGACGCCGCGGCCGTGCAGTTCGAGACCTCCATTCACGTGGACTCCCGCATGGCCCTTGACGACGTGCGCGGAAGCGTCGCGCACGCGGGCATGCTCGGAAAGGCCGGGATCATCCCCGCCGACGAGTCCCGCGCGATCGTCGACGAACTGAAAAAGATCGCCGCCGAACTCGAGTCGGGCGCGCTGGAGATAGATACCTCCGCCGAGGACATCCACTCGTTTATCGAGGGCGTGTTGACCGACCGTCTCGGCGACGCGGGCCGCAAGGTCCATACCGGCCGAAGCCGAAACGACCAGATCGCTCTCGACGAGCGCCTGTACCTGCGTCGCGCTATCCCGGAACTACGCGAGTCCATCGTTGCCCTCGTCGAGGCGCTTTCGCTCATAGCATCAAGCCATACCGAAACCCTGATGTCCGGCTACACGCACATGCAGCGCGCCCAGCCCGTGACCCTCGCGCACCATCTGTGCGCCTGGTGCTGGATGCTCGTGCGCGACTACGATCGCCTCGGCGACGCCCTCTCTCGCGCCTCGGAGATGCCGCTCGGCTCGGGAGCCCTCGCGGGCTCGGGACTGCCGCTCGACAGGGACGCCGTCGCCAAGGAACTTGGCTTCCCCTCGCTCACGAATAATTCCCTCGACGCCGTCGCCGACCGCGACTATTGCCTTGAGTTCGCCGCCGACCTTTCGATACTGATGACGCACCTCTCGCGCTTTTGCGAGGAGATCGTCATCTGGTCAACGGAGGAATTCAAGTTCATCGATCTTTCGGAAAAATGGTCGACCGGCTCGAGCATCATGCCCCAGAAGAAGAACCCGGATTTCGCGGAACTGATCCGCGGGCGTACGGGAAAGGTTTACGGAAACCTCGTGTCGCTCCTCACCATGATGAAGGGCTTGCCGCTTTCCTACGACCGCGACATGCAGGAGGACAAGGCGAGCCTTTTCGAGGCTTACGACACCGCGTATTCCTGCCTGGGCATCTTTACGCATATGATCTCCACGGCCAAGTGGAACGTCGCGCGCATGGCGGCTTCCTGCACCGGAGGTCACGCGAACGCCACGGATCTCGCGGATTACCTGGTACGGAAGGGCATGCCCTTCCGAAAGGCCCACGGCGTCGCGGCAGGCGTCGTGCGAGAGTGCATCGACTCGGGCGTCGCGGACATGACCCGGCTCCCGTTCGAGGCGCTTTCGCGCCACTCCGACCTGATCGCGCGGGACGTGTACGAACGCCTTACCCCGGAGGCCTGCGTCAATGCGCGCGACCTACCCGGCGGGCCGAACCCCGCGCGCGTGCGCAAGCAGATCGCGGACCTCGCGGAGTTCGTCGCGAGGGCCCGCCGATAGGGGCGAGCGGATCGTGCTCCTAAAATTATAAAGTAGACCGGGCAATCCCGGGCATGGAATCGAATCTTCTAGTATAAACGGTTGGGTAGGACACGTCGCCGGGCGCCAGCGCGGCGGGCCTTTAACCCGACTTTTTTTTACCGGAGGATGCCAATGAATTCGCTTAATTCAATCTTGATCGAGGGAAACGTCGTGCGCGACGCCGTCATGCGCGAAACGCCGAGAGGGAACGCGGTCTGCAACTTCTCGATCGCCTCGAACCGCTTCTACCGACAGGAAGAGCAGCTTGAGCAGGAGACCTCGTTTTTCGACGTCGAAAGCTGGTCAAAGCTCGCCGAGCAATGCGTCAAGAACTGCCTAAAGGGCAGGGGCGTGCGCGTCGTCGGGAGGCTCCGCCAGGATCGCTGGACCGGCTCCGACGGGAAGAACTACTGCAAGGTTAAGGTGGTCGCCGACCATGTGGAGTTCAAGCCCAAGTTCAAGGACCGAGGGCCCGACAACGCCGCGGAGGTCGAGTCCGATCAAGCCCTGCTCGTGACTCAGGCGACCGGCGATACCGCCGCGGAACCCATCGAGGAAACCGCGGAAACCGTATTTTAAGCCGCTCTCGCGAATCTTCCCCTTGGGGTATTGAAAGGATGCCTTCCTTCCATTACCCTGAGCGGAGGAGCATCAACAAATGAATGAAGTCGCGATAACGCAAGATCTCATGAAGAAAGTCCTTCGTTTCCAGCGTGACGAGGTGAATAGCGCCGCCATTTACTCCCGCGTGTCCAAAATGATCCCAGACGCGAAAAACGCCGAGATCGTCGAGCGCATCGCGGCCGAGGAGCGGAAGCACGCGCTTCGCTGGGAATCCGTTACCGGCAGGGTAATTCGCCCGTCCGGGCTTAAGATCGCCCTTTTCACGTTCATCGCCCGTTTCCTGGGGCTTACCTTCGCCATTAAGAAGCTCGAAAAGGGCGAGGCCGAGGGACAGGCTGGATACGCTACCGTCCTCGACAACTTTCCCGACGCTAAGGAGATCATCGCCGAGGAAAGCCGGCACGAGGACGAACTCATTGCGATGATCGACGAGGAACGCCTCCGCTATGCGGGCTCCGTCGTCCTTGGGCTCAACGACGCGCTCGTGGAGCTTACCGGCGCCCTCGCCGGTTATACCTTCGCGTTCCAGAACGCGCGCCTTATCGCGATGACGGGCCTCATCACCGGAATTTCCGCGTCGTTCTCCATGGCCGCCTCGGAATATCTTTCGCAGCGCTCGGACGCGACGGGCGAGGTCTCCCCGGGAAAGTCCGCGCTCTATACGGGCATTACGTACATCCTCACGGTCGTGCTGTTGGTCCTGCCGTTCTTCCTTACCGCGAATTACGCCATCGCGCTCGCAATAACCATCTCAATCGTCGTGGTCATCATTCTCGCGTTCAATTACTACCTTTGCACCGCGAAGGACCTTCCGTTCCGCAGGCATTTCTTCGAGATGCTCGCGGTCAGCATGGGGGTTACCGCGCTCTCGTTCGTCGTTGGAATTATCGTCAAGCAGTTTCTCGGCATAACGGTATAAGCCATGTTGATGGGACTTCCTCTCTTCCTTCTCTTCGCCGTCTACGGCGTCGTTAACGCGTATCTTCCCATCCTTCTGCGGGATCTCGGCTATTCGGCGACGATGATCGGCGTGCTGCAGGGCGTATTCGAGGCCGCGGGCCTCGCGTTCCCGCTCTTCGTCAGCGCGCGCGTCGACCGCCGGGGAAACTACGGCATCGTGATGATAGCCTTAGGCCTTCTGATGGTCGCCGTCCTCCCGGCCCTCGCGTTCGCGCATAGCCCATGGATAACGGCTGCGGCGCTCGCCGTCTTCGCGGTCGGGTTCAAGGGCGCGGTTCCGGTCGCGGA
Source organism: Treponemataceae bacterium (assembly GCA_035352395.1). Classification (GTDB taxonomy): domain Bacteria; phylum Spirochaetota; class Spirochaetia; order Treponematales; family Treponemataceae; genus Teretinema. The sequence goes on from DAOPXQ010000072.1 coordinate 8,453, forward strand.
CGCGCTCGTCTCGCGGAGGCTCGGCGCCAACAATTCCAACTATGGCAAGATCCGCGTGATGGGGAGCATCGGCTTCGTGTGCATGGCGCTGCTCTTGCAGTTTACGCCGCTCGTCGACCCCGCCAAGCCCTCGTCGATCGCCTTCTGGATCGCGGTGCCCGCCTTGCTGTTCGCGCTCTCGATCGTCGCGATACCCGGACTCCTGAAATCCTACCCGCACGGCCCGACTTCGGAAAAGCGCGAGCCGATATCGCTCAAGGGCTTCAGTCCGTCGTTCTGGTTCGGCTTTATGCTCGTGTTTGTCGCGTTTCTCGGCATGGCCCCGTCGCAGCGTTTCTTTTCCCTGTACGTCCGCGAGTACCTCAAACTCGACTCCTACGCGGGGCTTTGGGCCCTCTCGGCGCTCGCCGAAGTCCCGTTTATGTTCCTGTCGGGCAAGTTCATCCGAAGGTTCGGGACGGAACGCGTACTGTTCGTCTCGCTTGCCGCGATATCCGTGCGAAACCTCGTCTACGCGGTATTCCCGACCTTTGGCGGAGCGATAGCGGGCCAATTGTTCCATTCGCTTTGCTTCGGCTTATTCCATCCCGCCGCTATCGTGTTCGTCAATGAGCGCGCCCCCAAGCGGCTTCTTGCGCTCGCCTTGACCCTGTATACCTCGGTTTCCATCGGGATCGCCTCGTTCGTCGGCAACATTCTCGGCGGGGTCGTCATCGACACCCTCGGGTATCGCGCCCTGTTCGTTCTATTTAGCGTATTCCCCGCGATCGGCTGCGCGCTCTGCGTTCGCTTCCGCGAGGTTTTTCGCACCCGGAACTGAGCGTCGGAACTGAGCGTCGGAACTGAGCGTCGGAACTGAGACCCGGGTTGACACTGCCGCCGGGCCTGGCTATCGTGACGAATCATGTTCGCAACGATAGTAAACTGCACCGCGATCGTCGCCGGCTCCCTGGTCGGCATTCTTT